>JAYVZW010000561.1:0-2776 GCA_043783015.1 Verrucomicrobiota bacterium | reverse complement strand
TTGCCACCCGTGTATCGAATCTGCCGCACACCGACTTTCGCCGCGACGGTTTGCAATTCGCAGTTGCCGTTGATCTCGCAGGTGAGGCATTCCGGAGGATGATCGGAGAGCACGAGTTCGAGAATGTTACGACGCAGCTTCTGCACCTTCTGCGACTGAGTAAAAATATGCACGCCCGGCGAAATAGGAGTGTGGCAGGAGGCGACTACCCGACGCGGCCCGTCTTCAACTTGCGCGACTTCCACTGAGCAGACCCGGCACGCGCCGTAAGGCTCGAGCTGCGGCGCGTCACACAAGGTCGGCACGAAACCGCGACCGAGATGACGATCCACGAATTTCAGCAGCGTGTCGCCGGTTTGAAACGAATGCGGTTCGCCGTCGATGTAGGCGATGTTGGAGGGATTGCGGTCGCTCATGTAAAGTTGGATAAAATTGGGTTCGAATCAAAGGCATGAACCGCCGCCTGGCAGTCGCTTGCGAAGAAAATTCATGCGTTGGGAAATGGGCATTGCGAGTCGGCGGCGGATGAGATCAATGAGGTGAAGATCGCTTTCGGCCTTGAGGGCGTCGAGCACGACGCGACGCGACGGGCGCTGCGCCGTTCTTTTCTGCGCTGAAATTGGTTTGTTCATTCAAAGTGCGTTCGAGGACTTCCATTACGGCAAGGTCGCGTGCCCGGCCGGCTGATCGTTTGCTCTTGATAATATCCCCAAGCGAAGCAAGGAGCAACGGCGCATTTTCAACTTCAACTCTGTGCGCACGGGACCGCAGGCTCTCAAAAGATTTCACGCCATCCACCACCGGCATCCCGCGTTCGTCATCCACCATCCGGTAAAATTTTGAAACCGGATAATACGGACGCAGCACTACGGCCTTTAATTGCTTCGCTACTGCCTTGAGTTTGCGCATGTTTACTGGTGTATCGCGGAACATGAAATCGAAATCGAGCGTTGTGACCGGAGCTCCATGAATGGCAGCACCCGCATTCCCGATGAGGATGGCCTCAAGCCGGTGTCGCTTCATTGCTTCGAGAATCAGTCGTAGTAGCGGAGCCGCAGTCATAATTTCTCCAAACGATCTGGTTACAACGCAGGAGCGAAAAATGGAACCAGTTCGTCCTTAAAATACGTCAGCGCATTCTTGATCGGAAGGGGAACTCCGCCGCCGAGCGCGCATAATGAGGTGATCTCCATGGTATCGAGCAAGTCACGCATCAATTCGGGATCAATGCGACTACCGTTTTCTTTGCGCGCTTTCGCGACCAGTTCCTGTCCGCGCTTGGAGCCGAGGCGGCATGGGAAGCATTTGCCGCAGCTTTCGTCGGAGGTGAACTGGAAAAGATGCTCGATGTATTCGATCATCGGGAACGATTCGGGAATACTGACCACGCCGGCATGGCCAAGAAGAAAACCAGCATTTTTGAAAGACTCGAAGTCCACCGTGATCTCGCCGATCTTTGAAATTGGCACAATGCCACCGAGCGGCCCGCCAACCTGAATCGCCTTCACAGAAATTTTGAAGCCGCCGCCAAGTTCATAGACGACCGTCTTCAACGGCGTGCCCATCGCAACTTCGTAGAGGCCAGGCTTGTTGAAGTTGGAATCAAGCGAAACGAGTTTCGGGCCGCTGCTTTGTTCAGTCCCGAGCTTGGCGTATTCCTTGCCGCCGAGGGTGAGGATGCTGTGAATGTTCGCGAAGGTCTCGACATTGTTCACGATGGTCGGCTTGCGGAACAAGCCCTCGACCGTGGGGAACGGCGGACGCACTCGCACCTCCGGGCGTTGGCCTTCGATGCTGGCAAGCAATGCCGTCTCTTCGCCGCAGATGTAGGCACCTGCGCCCTTGATGACCTTGAGATCAAAATCGAATCCGCTGCCGAGAATGTTCTTGCCGAGCAATCCGACCTTCTTCAATTCGCCAATCGCCTCTTGCACTATGCTCACGGAATCCGGATACTCCGCGCGGATGTAAAGCACACCGGTCTGCGCACCCGCAAACCAGCCCGCGACGATCATGCCGAGCAGCACAGAATGCGGACGCTGCTCCATGAGATACTTGTCAATGTAAGCTCCGGGGTCGCCTTCGTCTGCATTGCACACGATATATTTAAATGCGCCGGGCACCTCGCGACACGACTGCCATTTGAAGTGCAGCGGGAAGCCCGCACCGCCACGGCCGCGCAGTTTGGATTCTTTGAGTTCGATTAAAAGTGCATCCTGCCCTTTTGCGAAAAGCGCTTTCAGGGGCGAGTAATATTTTTCGATACCGGGAAACTCCGCAGTGAGCAGCGGCGGATTCAAGGTAGAGCCAACGGCGTAGCGATCGGCACAATCGCCCTGGCCTTTCTGGAACAACGACTGCAATGCGGCTTCACTCTGACCCGAGTAATTTTTGCCAGCATGCTGAAAAGCCCCACCTTGATGACACCGCCCAAGACAACAGATGTGACCGATTTCTTCTTCCTTGAAATTTTTAGTGAGCTCGTCGTGCAGTTTCTTCTGCGTGCCGGCGACGAGACAGGCGGAGCCGTTGCAGACAAAGACTTTCTTATCCGCGTTTTCCTTCTTTAAAAAATCGTAGAATGAAACCGCGCCCAGTGAGATCGCGTCTCCCACCAGATGATGTTCCGCGATTGCATGAACAGCCTCCGGAGTTTCTGCCGTGCCGGTGGCATCGGCGGCATGAACCATGCGGTCGAAGACATTGTTTTCGAGTCCCTTGCGGAATGAGAGTGCGCTAAGATTTTTTGACATTTAATCGGATGTTTTTGCTTCAA
>JAYVZW010000560.1:0-8344 GCA_043783015.1 Verrucomicrobiota bacterium | reverse complement strand
CGCAATCCGGCGAGAGTGCGATGGAACTCAAAGGTGTTCTGAACGCCGACCGGCTCCAGCAAGAAGCGGCGGTCTATGCCGCCGAGCACAAACTCGATGAGGACGACGATGCCGACCAGCTTGCCGAAGTGGTGCGGGAGATGATGCGCCGGGGCAAACAACCGAACCTGAGTTTCTTCGCCTTCACCGCGACGCCGAAATACAAGACGCTGAAAGTCTTCGACGAACCCGGCCCGACCGGCGCAGCGCCATTTCATCTCTACACGATGCGGCAGGCGATCGAGGAGAAGTTCATCCTCGACGTGCTGAAGAACTACATCACCTACGAGGCGTATTTCCGCATCGTGCAGGCCACAGAGGAAGATGTTCACGTCGAGCGCAAGAAGGCGGCAAGGGCGCTGGCCCGCATCCTCACACTGCACCCGCACAACCTCGCCCAAAAGACCGAGGTCATGGTGGAACACTTCCGCACCCATGTGAAACACAAGATAGGCGGTCGGGCCAAGGCGATGGTCGTCACGGACTCGCGGCTTCACGCCGTGCGCTACAAGCAGGCTTTCGATAAATACATCACGGAGAAAGGCTACACGGACATTCGAACGCTGGTGGCTTTCTCGGGGATCGTGGAAGACCCGGATGCGCCTGGGAAGAACTGGACAGAAGTCGCCATGAACGGTGGAATCAAAGAAAGAGAACTGCCGGATAGATTCGACAGCCACGAATATCAAGTGCTCTTGGTGGCGGAGAAATATCAGACCGGATTCGACCAACCACTGCTGCACACGATGTATGTGGACAAGAAACTCACCGGCCTGCACGCCGTCCAAACCCTTTCGCGGCTAAACCGAACCTGCGCGGGCAAGGAGGACACGTTCATTTTGGACTTCCGCAACAAGCCGGAGGAAATTTTCAAAGCCTTCAAACCCTACTACGAGGACACGCCCACCGAACCGCTGACCGACGCGCAGCATCTCTACCGGCTTCAACACCAGATCGAAGAGACGGGCCTGATCTTCGAGGAAGAGGTCAAGGCGTTATGCGCCATCTATTTCAAACCGCGCCGCAAAGAGACGGTCCACGACCACGCGCAGATGAACGGCGTGCTGGATCAAGCCGTAGAGCGATTTAAGGAACGCCCCGAGGAAGAACGCGAGGAAGTGAAGGCGTTGCTGGTGAACTTCCGCAACATGTATGGCTTCCTGTCGCAGGTGATCCCGTATCAGGACTCCGACCTCGAACAGCTTTACACCTACCTGCGCTTTCTTCTGTCCAAGCTACCCAAGCGCGAGACCGGGCCGGGGCAGCATCTGGAAGACGAAATCGAACTCCAATACTACCGGCTCCAAAAGATCAGCGAAGGGCAGATTGACCTCACCACCGGCGATGGACATCCACTCAAAGGACCCAGCGACGTGGGCACCGGGCAGGAGGATCAGAAGATCAAGCTCTCGGAACTCATCGACATTCTCAACGAACGCTTCGGCACGAACTTTACCCAAGCCGACCAACTCTTCTTTGATCAGATCCAAGAGGAGGCCATCGAGAGCGACACGCTCCAGAAAGCGGCGGCGACGAACTCAAAGGATGACTTCCGTTACGTCTTCGAGAAAGCCTTTGAGGGCCTCGTCATTGATCGCATGGAAGGCAACGAGGAGATTTTCAGCAAGGTCATGGCGGATGGCGAGTTTCGGAAACTCGCCGTGGAGCACATGCTGCACAAAGTCTATGGGGCATTGAAGAATCCGAAGGACAAGCAATCGGCGTAGCGGCTGCACGGGGTGAAGGACACGGAGTTCTAAATCTTCCACAGCGACACCCTGGCCAACGAGCGGGGTATGCTGCGCGAGCTTGAACCGGAGGCCACGTGGAAGGAACAGATCCTCCAGCCGCTCCACGCCAGTTCTCCAGCGGATGGAATAAAGAATTGGTCGATGCTCGTGTAACTGGCGGGTTGCAGGCGGGAACAGGCCCGCTATGGTTGGTGCCGTTACCACGTCCGGCATCACTTTCATCCATGCATTCCCTTGTAAAATCCGAGCCCGAGGCCCCCACGATCAGCCGTCGGGGGATATTTGGTCTGGTTTCCATCACGGTGCTGGCCACATTGGTCGGGTGGTATGTGAACGCCCTGCTCACCTTTGCAGGCAGCACCGCCGGCTATCAGAATCACTTCAAGAGCGTGGCCGTCTCGCAGCACTGGTTTTATCTTCTCTGGAGCAATGTGGAAGTGCTCGTGGCCTATCTGCTGGTGGCCATGCTTTTCATTGCGCTGATTTATCCGCTGATTCTTCTGTGGCGTCGCATTCAGAGCTTTGGGCGATGGGGGGTCATCTGGCGGACGCTCATGTTCAGCGGCATCCTTTACGGGTTCTTCATCTTCCGGCTGATGATGAACAAGCCTTACTTCGTCAATTACTCCTACTTCGACGAAGGCTGGCGGAAATTCGGTGAATGGTTCAGTCCCGCGGTGCAGCATGGGTTCAGTTTCTTCGTGCTATATATTTTTCCGTGTGTCGCGCTGGTGGTCTGCGCAGTCTTTTACTTAACGGAAATCCGCCATGCCTTCAAACGCAACCCCCGCGTATTCCCCTGGCCGGTGATCCTTCCGGCGCTGCTGCTGGCGGTCATGGCGGTCACCGGATACGGCTTCATCAATCAGCCGCCCCGAGTGGTCGAGGAAGTGGCCAAGCCGAAACCGAAGCCCAAGAACATCCTCATCCTCGCCTCCGATTCCTTCCGGGCCGATCATCTTTCTTGCAACGGTTACTTGCGTCCGACCACGCCCAACATTGATCTCATCGCGCAGCAGGGCACAAATTTCCAGCGTTGCTTCACGCCCATTGCCTCCACCTTGGAGAGCCTGACAACGATGTTCTCCTCGCAGTATCCGCACACGCACGGCATCGTTCACATGTTCCCGAACCGGGAGATGGTGGCCCGGGCCAATGCCAATGCGCCCTCCCTGGCGGCGACACTGAAAGCCAGCGGTTACGACACCGCCGTGATCGGGGACTGGTGCGCCTGCGGTTTCCATGAACTGCCCATGGGCTTCGCGGACATCACGGTGTCGGATTTCGACAACTTCAAAATCTACATGAGCGAGGTGGTCTATCAGCATCATCAGATACTGCCGCTCTTCTTTGACAATCATGTCGGCCACTGGCTGTTCCCCAAGCTCAAGTCCTTCGCCAACTACATGACCCCGGATGTCGTAACTGGGCAGGTCATCGACCGGCTGAAGCGACGCGAGGCGGACGAGAAGCCGTTCATCATTTTCGCTTTCTATTCATGCACCCATCTGCCTTACAAGACGCCGCGTGAGTTTGCCGAGCTGTGGGCCGATCCCGCCTACAATGGCGTGCATCAGCACCAGCTTGCGCTCAACGTGGACGAGTTCATCGGCAATGTGGACATCGGGAAGAAGTGGGAGACGCTGCCCCAGCCAGAAGTAGATCAGATCGTCGCGCTTTACGACGGTTGCACGCGCATGTTTGACGGCTGTGTGGGTCGCGTCATGACGGCCCTCGATCAATCTGGACTCAAAGACAATACCGTCGTTCTCATCACCGGCGATCACGGCGACGACCTGTTCGAGCCGAATGTCACCTTCGGCCACGGACTTACCTTTAACGGCGGCGACCAGAACAACAACATCCCCTGCATCATGCGCGTGCCCGGCCTGGAAAAGGCCGGCGAGAAAATCGGCAAGATCGTCCGCTCGCTGGATTTTGCGCCCACTTTGCTCGACCTTGTCGGCATCCCGGCGGACCCCCGCTTTGAAGGAAAAAGTCTGGTGCCCTACATGAAGGACGCCAATGCCGATCTCTCGCTGCCGTGGTTCGGTGAAACCAGTTATCTGTTTTTCCGCCGCAAGATCCCAGGAGAGGAGCCTCTCTATATTCCGCCGATGGATGAGACTACGACCATTGACCCGGAGTTCGACTTCCACTTTGTCTTGAAGGACAAGTATCAATCCGACGTGCTTCGAACCAAGGAGCGCTGCCTGCGCACCGAGCGCTTCAAACTTGTTTACACGCCCGGCATGGACGGGCCCATCTACCGTCTGTATGACACGGTGGAGGACAAGCATTGCGAGCGCGACGTGAAGTCAATGTTTCCGCAAGTCTTCGCGCGCATGGAAACTGCCTTGCATCGCTGGATGGACGATCACCAAGAAACGTCCGTCAAGGAAATCTTTGCAGGCGAGGATGAGTTCGTTATACAGCCGCAAGGTTGATCACCCCTTCAGCGACATCAGGTAGCTGAACAAATCCGTCACCATCTCCGGCGGCAAGGCATCAAGGATACCTTCCGGCATGAGGCTGCGACGGATATATTTGGAGCTGCGCACCTCGGATTTAGCAATACGCTTGTCTGGCAGGCCGGGCTGGCGGACTACGAACGCATTCTTGTCTTCATTCACAAAGAACGAGTCCACGATGTCCCCGTTTTTTAACTCCACTCGGAAGATGCGATAACCCGCCTCCATCGCGGCATTGGGCGTGATGATGTTCCGCAAAAGTGCCTCCACACCCATCGTGCCCGCGCCGCTGATGTTCGGCGCGAGGTTGCCGCCCTGACCCTGAATCAGATGGCATCCCATGCAGATGCCCGCGACGAGCTTCCCCTTGGCAGGATCACCGCCGGTTTTTTGCGCGAGTTCACGAAATTTGGCGAACTTGGCGTCGAGTGATTTTGCTTCCTCAGGCGTGAGCAGGGGAGGGAGGTTGCTCGTCTTGGTGAGATGGGCTTTGCCATGCAGTGCTGGCCAGTGATCGCCGAAGCCGTGGAAGACCAGACCGCCGCTCGCAGCTTTGTCATCCATGCCGCGGTCGAAGTTGTCGCGGATTTCCTGTGGCGTGCGCACGCGGTTCCAGATGCGGAACTCGCTGAACATGCCCCGCATCCCGCCAGCGGTAGTCCAACCGACGCGCACATTTTCCATTTTATGCAATGCAGGTTTGCCGTCGATTTGATCGAGTTCGCCATCGATGAATATCTGGAGCAGACCGCTTGCGTCACGCGTCACGGCAATATGCGTCCAGTTGTCCGGCGCCATTTTCTTCTTGGCGATGATCGCGTCGTGAATTTCCGCGCCCGCATAAACACGAAACTGGCTTCCCGAGAAGTTCATGTCGAGCTGTCCGGGCGAGCCAAGGATGCCGTCATTGTTTTCGATTTTAGGCCCGTCGAGTTTCACCCATGTTTCCACGGTGAACGGGCCATCCAGCGTGATGCCAGTGTCCACATAGTCCTCCTTGCCGCCATCAAGTCGCAACACGGGGCGGAAGAGTGATGAGAGGTCGTTCATTACGCTCACGAGGTCCGCATCATTCGGGCCGAGCACGGTTTGGATGCGGTCAAGCGCGGAAGCATCCATATCCTCGGCCTTCAGGGTCTTGGCTTTTAATGCGGCGACCACCGCGTGTGCGCCGGGCTTCGTGGTGCAGAGACGGTCCATGGCGAGTCGGCGGCCTGCGGAGTCGAGGTCTTTCCAAAGCGCGAGCATTCGCGCTCCCGCATCGTCTGCTTTAGACAAAGCCAGCGCGTTGAGTGCTTCATTGCGGATCGTTGCGTCCTTCTCCGTAGCTGCCAGCTTGGCGAAGAGTTCGCTTTCCTTGCTGCCCATTAAACCGAGGGCGCGTAATGCGGCGGCGGCACGCGGAACACTCGCATGATCAGCAAGCCAGTTTTTCAATAGTGCAATAATGGGTGTCTCCAACTCCGCAAACTGGAATTCACCAGCCAGGTGCAACGCCAGGTCCTGCGAGGCGGCGTCACCATTGAGCAGTTCCTTGGCCGTGGTTTGCAGCAGCGGCGCGAGCTTGTTCGCATCCAGCTTCGTGCGCAGACGCAGCAGCGCGGCGGCGATGTTCACGCGCGAGCCTTCATTTTTCAATGCGGCGGAGAGTGATGCGGTCACGATTGGATCGCCCAAGCCTTCGGCAAGGCGCAGAATTTCCTCGTCGTTTGGCGGACGCTTGAGCTCGCCCAGCAACTTTGCCACGAGTGGGGCGCTGGTTTTTGCAGGAAGCGAGAGCGTGGCGAGCAATCGGTTCTCCACCGGCAGCTTTTCAGCTTCCGGTGTTTTCAAAAACACCTCGACGGCCTCGGGATGTTGCTCCAACGACTGACGGATGAGATAGCGCTCAAACTCGCGCTCGTAAGCTTCGGCGATTTTGATCGGCCGACCGTTGCGGGTCGAAGGGCCAACAGGGGCGTCGAGTGATGAGTGGGCCATTCCGACAATGAGATTCATCAGCCTAGGGTCTTGATGAACAAACAAACCCACGGCATGGACCATTTCTTCTCGCACTTCAGGATCTGGGTCAGTTGCAAGAGAAGTAAGAAGATGGAGGGTGTCTTCGAGATGAACAGACCCAGGACGAATCTCCCCCCGCTGATAAAATCTGCCGATGAGAGCGATAATTTCCCTGCGGATATTTCGATCGTTGTCATGCGTGAGTTGATCGTAAAACCCCAAATCAAAGGACACGACGG
Organism: Verrucomicrobiota bacterium; assembly: GCA_043783015.1. Lineage (GTDB taxonomy): Bacteria > Verrucomicrobiota > Verrucomicrobiia > Verrucomicrobiales > Verrucomicrobiaceae > VFKE01. Next base: position 1,843 of record JAYVZW010000560.1, on the reverse strand, counting down.
GCAATTCATCCAATGCCCATAGCGCTTGAACCCTCGTTGCCGTCTTGGATTTGCCATCGCTGATGATCGTCTTCAACTTCGGCGCGAGATCAACCAGCTTTCGATCCACAATCGCCTGCCACGCGAGATGGCTTTGCTTGAGGTTGGTGTCGCCAAGTTTCGCGATGAGTTCATCCGGCGCGCATTTGGACATGTCCGGCATTTTCTCCAGCGGCTGCTGCTTGTGCTTCACCCGCCAGATGCGGCCACGGGTCTTGTCGCGGTCGGGGTGGTTGCGGGGAACTTCGTTGTGGCTGATGATTTTGTTATACCAGTCCACGATGTAGAGTGCGCCATCGGGGCCGAAGTGAATGCTGACGGGACGGAACATGGGGTCGCTGCAAGTAATGAAGTCTGGTAATTTCTCCAACGCCCAACGCGGGCCGTCGCGCTTGATCTTGATGGCCTGGATCATGCGCGTGATCGGATTGGCGACATACATGCAGAGATCGCTGCTGTCGACGGTGTCGAACTTGCTCTCGTGGTTGGCCAGTGCGAGCCCGCTCAAGCCGGTTCCGCCCATGGGGAAGGTCGCGAGTCCGGGGAATTCGGGAGCGTAGCTTTTGAAGAGGCTGTCGGCGCAGCCGGGATAGTTCGCGCCGATGTGGAAAGGCATAACAGGATAGCCGTAGTCGTTCGCCTCCTGGATGAACATCTCTCCTGTGCTGCTGACTTCAAAGCCCCATATATTGCAGGGGCCGGTGCAGAGGATTTCGAACTGCGAGCCATCGGGCCGAAAGCGCGCCATGCGGGTGCTGGGGAAATCTGTCTCGACACCCGTGCTGGTCTTGACCTTTCCGCTGTTGAACGCGCCTTGTGCGCCCCAAATCCAGCCGCCGGGCATGCGGCGGAACTCATGCATGAATAAATGCGAATCCTGCACCCCGAAACCACTGAGGATGCTGGTAGTCTTGTCCGCTTTGCCATCGCCATCCGTGTCCTCGCGGAATTCGATGTTGGGTCCGTGCTGAACATAGACACCGTTTTTGTATGGCATCATCCCCAACGGGATGGCCAGGCCCTCGGCGAAGATTTGGAACTTGTGCGGCGCAGGGCCGGTAGTGTCATCGAAGACGAGCACCTTGTCTTTGCCCTGGCTCGCATAGAGGGCTTGCGCGCGCTCCATGTTTTCATTGCCGTCCACGGGATATTCCAGAGCGGTTTGCGTCCACAGTCGTCCCTTTTGATCCCAGTCCACCGTGACAAACTTGCCGACACCCTCGCTTTCGGCGGCAACGAGCTCGATTTCGAATCCCTCGGGCAGGCTGAAAGTCTCTTGTTCCTCCTCAGGAGTGTTTGGCAGCGCTTCGTTTGCGTTATAGCCGATGTCCTTTTTTGGTTTGGGTTTGGATTTCGGAGTTGGTATTGCGGCTGGCGGATTGGATTTGAGCTTCGCCCGGTCGCCTGCTCCTGCGCTGAGTGATTCCCACGTGGGCACACCGTGCGTTGGCGGGAGTTCTTCAATAAACACATCCTTCACCTGGACGACCGTGTTGCCGCCACCGTGAATCTGGATGCCGATGATCCCGTCGCTGGCGATGTTCGCATCTTCCTCCTTATAGTCCACGCCTTGCACGCCGTTGAGCCACGTTTGAATGCGATTCCCATCGGCTTTGATAACGTAGTCATTCCAGTCCCAAAGCTTCACCGCCGGATGGATCACGTTCATGTCAGCCGGAGCGATGAACTTGTTCCGGCGACCTTCGTCGTAGATGCCTGCATACCAGTTGGGTTCGCCGTAGTCGCACTGATAGCCACTGACTTCATGACCCGTAGGATTGCGCTTGGTGCGAATCTGGATGCC
>JAYVZW010000559.1:0-8351 GCA_043783015.1 Verrucomicrobiota bacterium | reverse complement strand
CTGATTAATCGCAAGTAGAAGCGACGCCCTCGTCGCTTATCCCAGTGCAGCAAGCGACGAGGGCGTCGCTTCTACTCTTTGTTCAGCGTTTCCCTAATTTCCGGCTTCACGGTTCCTGCAAAGCGGTTTATTTTGAACCAAGAAACCCGTTCAATTTCAGCCACGCGGCGAGATGTTGCGACCAAGTGCCGAGAACGGGGTCGGAGAGTTTCAGTCCCACGCCGTGCGGGCCCGGTTGATAGATGTGCATTTCTGCGGGCACTTTGTTTTTTCTGAGGGCCAGGTAAAAGAAGACGGCGTTCTCCGCAGGCACGGTGGTATCGGCGTCGGTTTGGAAAATGAATGTGGTCGGCGTGCGCGGGGTGACGTTGTTTTGCGCACTGAGCTTGGTTGCGAGTTCGTCGTTGTCTTTCTCAGGTCCCAAAAGGTTGTTGCGGGAGCCGCGATGCTCCGGGCCTCCGATGAGCGTGATGACGGGATAGCCGAGCACACAGACGTCCGGTCGCGAAGTGACACGGTCGATGGCATCAGCGGCGTTTTTGTCGCCCTCATCAAACAAGGTCGCGGCGGAGGCGGCGAGATGTCCGCCCGCGGAGAATCCGGTGATGCCAATGCGTTTGGGGTCAATGCCGTATTTATCCGCATTTGTCCGCAACCAGCGGAGGGCGCGTTTGGCATCATTGAGTTCAATCGGGTGATGATAACCGTGAGTTCCTAGCCGGTAATAAAGCACGTAGGCGGTGACGCCGAGACTGTTGTAAAATTGCGCGATCTGTTTGCCTTCATGGTCCTTGGCCAGACTGCCATAACCGCCGCCGGGACAAACCACCATGGCCGCGCCGTTGGCTTTTTCTGTGGGCTTGAAGATTTCCAGGCTGGGCGTGTCCTCGGGCTTGTCACCCTTTGCGCCCGGCGCACCACCGGGCCAGAGCTTGATGGTTTCTGGCGCATCGGCGCTGCTGGCGGTCTGGATAAGCCCAACAAGGAGGGAGGTAAGGATAAGTTTTTTCATTACATGTGAGAATTCATGGGAACACGGGCCGATGTTTTTGCAATTCCGTTGTAACGATTTTTCAAACAATCACCAGGGCAATGGCCGCCATCATGAAACAGGCGCCGATGAGCCGCCAACGGAGGACCCGGGTCCCGAGGTTCTGCTCATCATTGGCAAACCAGTGGCCGATCAGCCAGACTCCCAGCACGCTCCAGAGGCCGCGGGAGGAGTAAAGAATGTTGGCGCTGGTGGCCTTGCCATAGACCGCGATCGTGCTGGTAAAGATGACCGACTGCACGCCCATGAGCAGTCCACCGGGAAGCAGCCAACGCCAGACAGGGCGGGGGATGGCGCGCAGTGGAGCCTTGAAAAATGGAACCAGCGCAAAGGAAAGCAAGGCCCCCATCCCGATCGTCAGCGGAAGAAAACGGCCTGCGCCCCAAGCGGGCGACCACTCTTTTACCAGCACGTCGACAATCGCAAAGCTCAATGAACCGAGTCCGCCGGCAATGAGAGTGATGCCCAGGTTTCGCGGTGGCCGTCCCTGATCCTTGCGATTCAGAAAGATCAGGCCCAAGAGGCTGAGTATCGCCGACAGCCAGAGGTTTCGATGAACAGATTCATGGAAAAGAAGCGCGGTGGCCAAGGGCACCAGCAACACCTTGAGGCCAAAGAGAGGGACGGCTACCGATACGTCACCGCGATCCAGGGCGAGCATTTGCAGCATCTGGCCCAGGACAAAGAGCACGCCGACGACGAATGGCTGCCAGAGCAGCCCCGCGTGCATCGTGCCGCCTGAGAACCACAGAATTGAAAACACCCCCGCCATGATCCAGTTCAGCACGAAGACCGTGCGCCAGACGCCGATCCCCAGAGAGCTGGCCCGCTTCACCAGCAATGCGCTGGCGACGTAAATCATCGCTGCGACAAGCGGATAAATGAGCATGGCGGTCTCAGGGCGCATGAACGCAACTAACACACGGAACCGTGGTGCGCTGGTAAACTTCCTGCTGCACGATCATCCAGCTTGCCATAATTGTTGACGCATTGTTGACCCTCCTCTAGTTTCAAGGCCATGAAAGTGCCCTCCCACCATCGCATTGCCTGCGCCGTTACCGCCGCATTCCTCGTGTCTGCCTCCGGTTCCTATGCGGTTGATCTGGGCAAGGCGAATCCTTTTAACTGGTTTAAAGATAAAGAAGAAAGCGCTCCGGACAATCGGCAGAAACAGGACCAGGAGGCCAACGCCGCCGCCATGATGCGTGACGCCAGGACGGCAAGTTCCACGGGAAACAACGGTCGCGCGCAGGACATCTACAAAAACGTCGTCAAACAATATCCCTTTACTGCCGCAGCTGCTGAGGGGCAGTTTGAATACGCCCGCCTGCTGCATTCCGGCGGCAAATTGCAGGATTCCTTCGAAGCTTTTCAGAGTTTTCTCACGAAATACCGGCAGAGCCAGCTTTTCTCAAATGCTGTTCAGGAGCAGTTCGAGATCGCGGAAGAAGCACGATCGGGAAAAAAATCTGACCGGGTGTTGCTGGTCATTCCTTCCAAGGTCGGCTCCAATGAAATCCTGAAAATGTATCAGGGCATCATCAAAAATGCCCCCTACAGCAAATATGCTGTTCTCTCCCAGTTTGCCATCGGTGAGGTTTATCAGGACAAAGGAGAAAAGCTTCAAGCCGACGCCGCCTTCCAGGCCGTCGTGGACAATTATCCCAACACCAAACAAGCCTCCGAGGCCCAGTTCCGGATCGGCGCCATCAGCAGTTCCGCAGCGAAGCGCACTCAGGACTCATCCAACATCGTCAAGGCTCATGACGCTTTGGAGGTTTACAAGGCCACCAATCCTGCGGGTGACCGCATGGGCGAGGTCGAGGCCATGAAAAAACAAACCAGCGAGATCAGCTCGGCACGTTCGTTGGAAATCGCCAAGTTCTACGAGAAATCCGGAAAGCCAAAAGCCGCCGCGATTTATTACAACGAAGCTTTAAAAACTGGCACCGCAGACTCGGCTTTGAAGGCCCGTGAACGTCTCGCTGCTCTGTCCGCCTCCCATCCTGAGGAGATGAAAGACAATTCCGCACTGGGCGAAACCGATTTCACAGTGCCCGCAGCGATGAATTTGAAGAATCGTCAAGAATATGCCGGGCCTCCCGCTCCTGAGCTTGCCAAATTGGGGAAGAAGCCCAAGATGCGTGTCGAGAAAGATGACTTCATGCCCATTCCATTGAAAGAGCCGGAACTTCCCACCCGTCCTGCTGCCGCGCCTGCGCCAGGCATGTTGATTCCTCCCGCGCCGGGTGACAAGACCAGCAGCCTGCAACTCCCCATTCCTCCCGCTCCTAACATGACGCCCCCCAACGGAAGAGAAATTCCTGCACCCAAGACTGATATTCCAAAGACAGACGAAACTAAACCTGCCGAAGATCCGGCACCCAAATCAAACTGACACCTCACTCCCAAGGCAGCAATTGTTCAACCTCCCCCATGAAGACAGCCCATTTTTTTCTCCTTGCCATTTCACTCCTTAGCTTCACCGCGTGTGCCGGTTATCATCCGGGCGCAAGCAAGCCACACCAGATGGCTGCTGTTAAGAAACTGGCTGTTCCCACCTTTAAAAACGACACCCTGGAACCGAGGATCGAGGTGCTTGTGACAAACGCCGTCATCAAAAAACTGCAAATGGACGGTGGATACAAGATTGTCCCGGTCAGCGAGGCAGATGCCGTGCTGAAAGGCACCATTACCGACATCACTCGCCATCAGTTCCGATCCGCGCGCGCAGATACTCTGGTTACCACGGAAATTCTTGTTGGATTGGTCACGAAATACACGGTCGAGGCCACCAATCCGGACATTCTTGCAGCAGCCCAGTCGGCAACGCCTGCTCCGGCGCCTGCACCGGCCGGAGCCGAGGTGAAAGTCACCAACATCATTTATGCGGGCCAGACGCACGACGCCTCCAACATCGTCGTCAATCCCAATCTCCAGCTTTCCATCCGTCAGGCATTGGCGGATGCTGCAGAGCGAATGTCCGGTGATCTGGTGGGACAATTGACTGTAGGCTGGTAAGTCCGCCCTCGGGAATGTGCAGGTTTCACAGACCTGCACAGTGCATACAGTTTTTTGAAATGACCATCCGCGCTCCTTCTGGAATTTTACAGTTGGTGGCCACACCCATCGGAAATCTTGGTGACTTCTCCTTGCGTGCTGTCGAGGTTTTTAAAAATGCTTCGTTTATTGCCTGCGAAGACACCCGCCGTTCTGTTCGATTGCTCGAGCACCATGGGCTGCACGTCCCGCTGGTCAGCCTTACGGAGCACAACGAAGCCCGTCGCATTCCGGAGTTCATTGAAAAAATGTTAGCGGGGGAAAACATCGCCCTCGTCTCCGATGCTGGCTTCCCCACCGTTTCTGATCCCGGCCAAAGGCTCGTTCACGCCACCATTGCCGCGGGGATCCGCGTTGAGGTCATCCCCGGTGCCAGTGCCGTGCTCACTGCGTTGGCCGGATCCGGGCTGCCCACCGTTCCGTTTTACTTTGGGGGCTTCCTGCCACACAAAAAAGGCCAGCGGGACAAGGAACTGGAGTTAGCGATGCAGCGCGAGTGCACCAGCATCTATTTTGAATCGCCTTACCGGCTGGCGGACACCCTCCAGATGATCGCCACCCGCGCCCCGCAGCATCCGGTTGTCGTGGCCCGCGAGCTGACGAAAATGTTCGAGGAATTTCAGCGTGGCCCGGCCCAATCTGTGCTTGAACACTATTTAAAACATACTCCCAAAGGTGAAATCACCCTTATTATCGCTCCTAACGAACTTCCCAAGTGGATGACGCGAGCCGCAAACTCAATACCTTAAACACAACTTAGAACCGAGAACTTTTTTCCCATGTGGCGAACCCAACCATCCATATCCACCGAAGAGCCCTTTGATTTCAGCAGCGAGGATCAAGTTAAGGCGATGAAGCAATCCATCAGGAACCATTTGCTCTTCACCCTGGCGCATGACCCTTCCACCGCACGCCGAGCCCATTGGTGGGTCGCCACATGCATGGCCGTGCGCGACCGTGCTCTCGCCACATCCTTCAAGACCATGGCGGTGCATCGCGCGCAAAACGTTCGCCGTATCAACTACCTCTCGTTGGAATACCTCATGGGTCGCGTGCTGGAGAACAATCTGCGCAATACCGGGCTCTACGATGCCGCGAGGGGCGCGCTCGGTGAGATGGGGCAGGATTTAGACGCCATCATCAATAAAGAACCCGATATGGGCCTCGGCAATGGCGGCCTCGGAAGACTCGCTGCGTGTTTCCTGGATTCGCTCAGCACGCTCGACATCCCGGCCGTTGGTTATGGCATCCACTATGAATTCGGTCTGTTCCGCCAGGCTTTCGTCGATGGAAAACAAACGGAGCAACCGGATGCCTGGACTCGCAACGGCAGTCCGTGGAAAATCCGCCGCCCAGAATACTGCGTTGAGGTCAAGCTCTACGGCCGGGTCGTCCAGCATTTCGATGATCTTGGTCAACCAAGATGGGCATGGGAAAATCCGAAAACCATCGTCGGTCTGCCATGGGACATCCCGATCATCGGCTACCAGTCACGCACCGTAAATTTCCTGCGCCTCTGGGAAAGTCGCGCATCCGATGAATTCAACCTGCGAATTTTCAATGAAGGCTCCTACGTGGAGGCCATTCATGAAAAAGCCGTCGGCGAAACCATCTCCAAGGTTCTTTACCCGAACGACACCACTGAGAACGGCAAAGAGCTTCGCCTCGTGCAGCAGTATTTCTTCGTAGCCTGCTCCCTCCATGACATCATGCGCCGCTTCAAGCGCGACAACCAAGGCTGGGAATCCTTCGCGGACAAGACCGCGATCCAGCTTAACGACACCCATCCCGCCATCGCCATCCCCGAGCTCATGCGCCTGTTAGTGGATGAAGAAGGTCTTAGCTGGGACAATGCGTGGAGCATCTGCCGCCGCACCTTCTCTTACACCAATCATACCTTGCTGCCCGAGGCCTTGGAAACATGGAGCGTCGCCCTCTTCGAGCGCGTTCTTCCCCGCCATCTTCAAATCATTTACGATATCAACTCCCGCTTCCTTGCTAACGAAGTCGCGGTGAAATGGCCCGGTGACCTTGCCAAAATGCGCGCCCTTTCCATCATCGATGAGCGTGGAGGCAAATCCGTGCGCATGGCCCATCTCAGCGTCATTGGCGGGCACTCGACCAACGGCGTCGCCGCCCTGCACACGCGTTTGCTCAAAGAAAAACTCTTCCCGGATTTCGATGCGCTCTATCCCGGAAAATTTCTCAATGTCACCAACGGCATCACTCCGCGCCGCTGGCTCATGGTGTGCAATCCCGAACTGGCCTCGCTCATAAACGACTCCATTGGCGACGGCTGGACGCGCAATGCGGACAAGTTGCGCGAGCTGGAACGCTTTGCTGACAATCCGGAATTCCAACAGCGTTTCCGCGCCATCAAAAGGTTGCACAAGGAGAAGCTTACCCACGTCATCAAAGACCTCACCGGCTATGAAGTCAGCGCCGACGCTATCTTCGATGTGCAGATCAAGCGCCTCCATGAATACAAACGCCAGCATCTCAACTTGCTGCACATCCTCACGCTCTATCGCCGCCTGCTGGACAATCCCGCACTGGATATACAGCCGCGCGTTTTCATATTCGCCGCGAAGGCCGCGCCGGGATATTACCTCGCGAAGAACATCATTCACGCCATCAATGCTGTGGCGGAGAAGATCAATCACGACCCGCGCATTCTCGGCAAGCTCAAGGTCGCCTTCCTCCCGAACTATGGCGTCACTCTCGCCGAGCGCATCATTCCCGCAGCCGATCTCTCAGAGCAAATCTCCACCGCCGGCAAGGAAGCCAGCGGCACGGGTAACATGAAGCTCTCCCTCAATGGCGCGCTGACCATCGGCACGCTCGACGGCGCGAACGTCGAGATCATGGAGGAAGTCGGCGCGGAGAACATATTCATCTTCGGCATGACCGTCGAGGAAGTGGAGGAGCTTTACAAAAAAGGTTACAACCCCTGGGACGTTTATTTCAACGACCCCGAACTGCGCAACGTCATTGACTGGATCAGCAGCGACTTCTTCACGGGCAACGCCGATGACTTCAAGCCCTTGCGCGGCAGCCTGCTTGAAGGCGGCGATCCCTTCCTCGTCCTCGCGGATTATCGCGCTTATGTTGAGTGCCAGGCCCGCGTTGATGCCGCCTATCGCGACCCGGTGCACTGGACGCGCCTCAGCATCCTCAACACCGCCCGCATGGGCAAGTTCAGCAGCGACCGCACCATCCGCGAATACGCCGACAACATCTGGAAGCTGCCCAGCATCCCGGTGCCTTAATAGCGACGGAAGTTAAACCGCATCAACGTTCGCGCCAGTAATCGGGACGCCGCTTGTTGTGCATCACGCAGAGGATGCGCACGTGCTGTGCCTCTGCGTCGAATTCATAGTAAATTTTAAAAGGCCAGCGATCCAGTCGATACACACGAACATCTCCCCCGGCAGGCTGGAAGCAATCTGGATCCCTCGTGATCACATCAAATGCTCGCGAGACCGCGTCGGCGAACTTGATGCCAAGACCTGTGCTGCGATACTCATACCAGTTGGCAGCTTCCGCGTCATGAAATACGACGTGATTCCAATGAAGCTCTGACGCGGTCCAGTGCATCATCTACCGGCACGCCTTTTGTCGCGCCAGATTTCATTTCCGCGAGTCTGATCTGTGCGATCGAGAGATGCTCGTGTTCAATATCACGATAGGAAGCCGTGCTGATGATGAGACGTTCGATGAGGTCAATCCGGGTGTCCTCGGATAACTGCAATGCCTCTTGAAATACAACGTCTGCCGTGACCGCCATGCTCCAGTCTGCCGCATTCAGCGCCATGTTGCAAGCGCGCTGCCGGGCGTCTCAAAATTTCGCTGCTTGAACCCCGGCTTCCTCAATGCAAATGATTCCCATGAACTCGCTCGCGCATCCATTGTCGGTGTTGGCCTTCATCGGACTGACCAATGCCATGAGCATGGCCGGTGATTTGGCCTTGCCCGCCAAGTCCGTCCTCCCCGCGGACAATCCATGGAACACCGACATCTCGCGTCAGCCGGTGGATCCTGATTCGCAAGTCATTCTCAGCAGCATCGGACCCGGCAAAGGCTTGCATCCCGACTTCGGCACCACCTGGCAGGGCGCGCCCATGGGCATCCCTTATGTCGTGGTGTCAGGGAATCAACCCAAGGTTCCGGTGCAGTTTGAATACAAAGACGAGAGCGACCCCGGCCCGTATCCTGTCCCGGCGAATGCGCCCATTGAAGG
>JAYVZW010000558.1:0-2785 GCA_043783015.1 Verrucomicrobiota bacterium | reverse complement strand
AAAGCTTTCCCCAAGGAGTAAGTTTTAGGGCCGCTCGACCGCGAATCGTTCAACAATCGTTATCATTGCGGCTTCGCGCAATGATAACCATTTTCGTTTCGTTAGGCCTTGGTTGTTTGTAATCGTTCACATTTGGGGTGCTTCGATGTCAAAGTGAATGTAAGGCGAATCGCCGCTGCTGTCTGATGACGAAAAAAATGCTCATCCCTGCGAGAAAGGCAGCGAATGGCCAAGCATCTGTGCTGGCACGAATTCCAATCAAAAATGGCAAAATGAATATCCAAAACAACTCTATCGTGGAGCCTTCATCACGCATGAATACAAGAACCCGCCAGCAGAAAGTAATCAAAAGTGGAATTGCGACGAAGCTCCACCAACCGCTAAAAAGAGCGATCAAAAACAAGTAGAATGGGAAAAATAGGAACTGCCACCGGATGATCTCAATTGATTCAAATCCATCTTGAATGAAGATCGGCGTAAAGGCTCCCAAAGTGCCTACAACCCGGTCGAGACTAACACGCAATGGCATCGACGCTATCGTGTGAAAGAAGACCGCTGTTGGATCAACTCGCATATGGACTCTGTTTGTTCAAACATATCAAACGTCTCGCTTGGCGTGCAAGAGCTTTGTTGCGGGTGCAGGACTGGGGTGGTTATTTTGCAAGGAACACGCTAACAAAGAGTAGAAGCGATGCCCTCGTCGCTTTGTCCGTGGAAAGCGGCGGGGCACCGCTTCTACTTCCAAACAGATCAGTCTTCCCAAGTTTTCTCGGCTAGCATGTTCTTGCGGTTTCAGTCGTGGAATGTCGCCATAAAGACGCGGGCCGGGAGACGCCGAATAGAGGTCACTTAATGCGGCTGCAACTTATCCGTCTCCATAACCACGCGGAAGCCCTGATTGGCCAGGGAGCCGTGTTTGTCCATGCGGCCAAAGTCCACGAGATTGTAAAAGTGGCAGGTATTCGCTGAGCACCACCAAGAGCCGCCGCGACCGCAGATGAAGCGTTCTTCATCGCTTTTTTTCGCATCCAACGGCTGACCGGCGCAATACTCGAACACGTTGCCGATGACATCATATAAACCCCAGGCGTTGGGCGGATAGGACTTCACGGGTGAAGTGTAAACATGGCCGTCCTCGCGGGTGTTTTTCAGATGACTGTCACCGTTCCAGATGTTCGCGTTTTTCGGATCAAACTTCTCGCCCCAAGGGTATCGGGTCGTCGCCCCGGCGCGCGCGGCGACCTCCCACTCGTTGAGCGTGGGCAGGCGGACGCCGAGCCATTGGCAATAAGCTTCCGCATCCGCACCGCTGATTTGGGTGACGGGATGATCCCGGAGTTGCTCCCATGATTTTCCTTCGTCGCCGAGGGGCCGTCGCCAGTTCGCGCCGGGGACTTCTTTCCAAGCCCAGTCGGGCATTCCTTCAAGACTTACTTTGCCGAAGCCGCGCTTCTCGGCGTCGGTCACATAGGAAGTGGCGGCGACGAATTTGGCGAACTGGGCGTTGGTTGTCTCGGCCTCGGCAATGGCGAATGATTTCAGCGTGACCATGCGCGAGGGATTCCGCGGCGCATCCTTTGCGCCAATGCGATAGTCACCGGCCGGGACGATGATGAAGGCGTGGCCGTTAGGCCCATCCGCACGACGAGGCTTCTCCGCTTGCGCCACGGCGATCAGAAACAAACTGATGAGCGGAGTGAGCTTCACGGCTGAGATACCTTCATGGCACCAGCGCCTTTCCATTGAGCGGGCGGCACGGACTTGAGGAAATCATCGGCGATATGGCGCAGCTCATCGCGCAAGGTTTCGGTGTAAGGAATCTCGACGACTGAACCATAGATCTTGACCGGGATACCGAGTTCATCATCCCATCTGATCCAGTCATGTGATTCAAGGGGAATGTCATCGGCGGATTTGATGTCCTTCATCTCGCCCTGGGTCGCGATTTTTCGTAATCCGGCGATGTATTCTTTCTCAATGCTGGAGGCGAGCAGCGGTTTATATTCCTCGTCGCGTAGCAATCGCGCCATCAATGCTAGCAGTTCGCGCTGATAAATGCGGCAGGTGAACTCGTCCGTTTTTCTTTCCAGAGATTTCTTATCTTCTTTTATAGGCTTTGGTGATTTCTGCCTTTTTGTATCATCCACCACTTTGATCGTGCTCCATCCGACTGGTGAATCGATATCCAACTGCGGCAGCGGAGCCTTCTCATCTTTCGCAGCCTTGGCGATGGCACTGTAAAGCTGCTCTTCCAGACGGAGCAGTTCGGGCAAGACTTCGATGGCATGGAGGTGCTGCGCCACAGACAGCAGCAAGTTGCTGAATGCCCGGGGATTGGTCCCACTACCCCGGCTGTCATTCATGTTTCCGCGAGGAGGCTGGGCCTTGTTCAGATCAATATTTTTTAGACGCTCCAGCAACACGGGGACGATTTCTTTTCGATAAGCATGGAGACGCTGAATCGAGTAAGCGTTGAAAAAGTAATATCGCGGAGCAAGCAGTCCATAAGCCGGGACCGGCGCATTGAACGGCAAGGGTGGCGGGCTGAGGCACATCTGATTGAAATTACCGGGCTTGGCGATCACTTCATCGAGCAGTTTATCGCCGCTGATGACAGGAGGCTTGGAGCCGTCGAGGAAACATTTAACAAGCTGGCGTGACTCATCGTGCAGCGACTCCGAATATGTCACAGGGACTTGCGCATAACGCCAGTAAGGAATGCCAAGTTCGCGGTCGAAGAGAACAAAGTCGCGATCACTTTCGGGAATGTCCTCGGGGCGTTTGA
>JAYVZW010000557.1:0-8373 GCA_043783015.1 Verrucomicrobiota bacterium | reverse complement strand
AAATGGCCGTTGAACTCGGCGGCAAAGTCGCCACCAAGAGCGGCCTCATGCTCGGCCTAGGTGAGGAAGAGAATGAATTGTTTCAGGCGATGGACGATCTTCTCGAACACGGCGTCACCGTCCTCACGCTCGGACAATATCTCCGTCCCTCACCGCAGCACCTGCCCGTCGTGAGCTATGTGCATCCCGACACGTTTGAGAACTACAAGCAGATAGCATTGAAAAAAGGATTCCGTCACGTGGCCAGTGCTCCCTTGGTGCGCAGCTCGTATCATGCTGCGGACTTCAAGCCGGAATTGGATTTGGATTAGAACACACAGCGCGCACGGTTTGGTGCTTTTTGGCGCAATATCCGTGGTGGACATACGTTTCTTGCCATCGTTGCTACCGACTTCTTGATTCATGGGCTCTGGACGAAGCCTAATTACGTCGCCTCGGCTAACATGTGGCGCCCCGAGGCCACGATGCAAAAATATATGCCTTGGGTTTTGGTGGCCAATTCGTCATCGCAATTGGCTTCACGATGATTTGGGCCCGCATCGCCCTGGGCGGCGCGGGATTGATATGCGCGCTGGCCTATGGGTTTTTCGTCGGACTGCTGTTCGCGGGGAACTCGCTCATTGTTTATGGGGTGCAACCTATCGAGCATCACATCATTATGAAGTGGATTATCGGCGGCCTCGTGCAGGGAGTGATCGTCGGTTTCATTGTGTTTCAGGCTTACAAGCCGTCGAAGCCGTGTCCGCCGATTGGCTGAGCATCTAGAAAACTCTCGACGCGCTCCTTTCAGACCTGGCTACGAGATCAATTCTTTGATGACTTTCGCAGGATAGACGCCGGTGAGTTTGCCGTCTAGGCCCTGATACTTGTAGCTGAAACGGTCGAAGTGGAAGCCGAGGAGTTGCAGCACGGTGGCGTGGAAGTCGCTGACGTGGATCGGATCCTTGACGATGTTGTAACTGAAGTCATCAGTCTCGCCGTAAATCTGGCCGGGCTTGGTGCCACCGCCGGCCATCCACATGGTAAAGCAACGAGGGTGGTGGTCGCGCCCATAGTTATCTTTGGTGAGTCCGCCCTGTGAGTAAATGGTTCGTCCAAATTCACCGCCCCAGATGATGAGGGTATCTTCGAACATGCCGCGTGATTTCAGATCGGTGATGAGCGCGTGGATCGGCTGGTCAATGTCCTTGCACTGGCTGGGCATTCGCCCGCCTACATTGGCATGGTGATCCCAGTTGTTGTGATAGATCTGGACAAACCGAACCCCGCGTTCGGATAGTCGTCGGGCCATGAGCACGGTGTTGGCGAAGGAGCCGGGCTTCTTGGCATCATCGCCATAGAGCTTCCAAGTGGCGTCGGTTTCCTTGCTGAGATCGGTCAGTTCCGGCACGCTGGCCTGCATTCGGAAAGCCATTTCATATTGCTGAATGCGCGTGTGGGTTTCAGGATCGCCAACAGCTTTATAATTGATCTCGTTCAGCGCATTGAGTCCCGCGATGGTGCGCTTGCGGATGCTGTCTGGCACGCCGGGCGGGTTATTGATGTAGAGGATGGGATCGCCGCTGCTGCGGAAGGATACGCCGGAGTGTTCACTGGGCAGATAGCCGGAGGACCACAAACGCGCGGAGATGGCTTGCTCCTGTTCGCGGTTCGATGGGGTGGCGACGAGCACGACGAAAGTCGGCAGGTTTTCATTGGCCGTGCCCAGTCCATAAGATGCCCAGGAGCCGAGGCAGGGACGTCCAGTGATCTGGTTCCCGGTTTGCATGGCGCAGATAGCCGGCTCGTGATTGATGGCCTCCGTATGGAGCGAGCGCATCCAGCAGATGTCATCGGCGACCTTGCCGAGGTTGGGCAGCAGCTCCGAGTTCATCCACATGCCGCATTGGCCGCGCTGTTCGAATTTGTATTTCGATGGTGCAATGGGAAAGCGCGTCTGGCCCGATGTCATGGTGGTGAGACGCTGTCCCTGCCGCACGCTGTCGGGCAAATCCTTGTCATACCACTTGGGCATTTCTGGCTTGTAATCAAACAAGTCCATCTGCGAAGGGCCGCCGACCATGTGCAGATAAATGACGCGCTTAGCCTTTGCCGGAAACTGTGGACCCGGAGCCAGACTGCCGCTGCCTGCGCCCATCGCCTGTTGCGTAAATGCTTTGCCTAGCAACGAGGCGAGCGCCGCGCCGCCAAGTAAATTTGTTCCGCGCGAGAAGAAGTGACGGCGGGTTTCGAGGAGTTGCTGTTCGTTTAGGGAAATCATGGCTTGGCGGGTTTGAATCCAGTTTATTTATTGAGCACCTCGTCTAGGTTCATGATTTGATTGGAAACCATGGTCCACGCCGCAAGCTGGGCGGAATCAAGTTTAGGGTCGGGCTTCGTTTCACCGACCGCCAACAGCTTCTTCGCGTCCTCGGCGCTCTGCAGGTAGAAATCGAGCAAATCCTTCCTGCTCGCCTGCACGATGACGGTTTCGGTAGCGGACAATGCACGGCACAGAACCTGACGCGCTATGAAGTCGATAATTTTCTTCTCGTCATCTCCTACGGCGAGCATGGCGCGTTGCGCGAGATTGCGCGCGGCTTCGACAAATTGCGGATCGTTCATGGTCACCAGTGCCTGAAGCGGCGTGTTGGTGCGATCGCGTCTCACGCAAGTTACCTCACGGCTTGGAGCATTGAAAATGTCCATGTTTGGGGGAGGGGCCATGCGTTTCCAGAAGTCATAGACCGTGCGGCGATGCAATTTTTCGCCATCGTCCTGCTTGTAGTTGCGAGTGTCACTGCCGGGAATGCCGACCTGATCCCAGACATGTTCGGGCTGGTAAGGCTTCACACTTGGGCCCCCCATTTGCGGGGAAAGCAGACCGCTGGCGGCCAGCGCGTAATCGCGGATCATCTCGGCATCCATGCGGAAGCGCGGCCCGCGGCTGAGCAACTTGTTCTGCGGATCTTTCTCCAGCTTCTCGGGTGTAGCTACCGCCGCCTGACGATAGGTTTCGCTGGTCACTAGCAATTTAAAAAACTTCTTCACGTCCCACCCACCTTCGCGAAACTCAACGGCGAGCCAGTCGAGCAGTTCCTGATGCGAAGGGGGCGTGCCCACGATGCCGAAGTCCTCACTCGTCTTTACAATGCCGCTGCCAAAAAGTTCCTGCCAGAAGCGGTTCACCGTGACGCGGGCGGTAAGCGGATTCGCTGGATCGACCACCCACTGTGCCAGACCAAGACGATTGCGCGGCGCTCCTTGTGGCATTGGAGGCAGGAAATTTGGGGTCGCGGCAGACACCTGTTCGCCCGGCTTGTCGTATTGACCGCGCATTAAAATAAAAGCCATTGGTTTGGCGTTCTTCACCTCCTCCTGGATGAACGAAACCGGGCTGCGCTTTTTGATCGCGGTGCGCTCCGATTCGAGGTCCGCAATTTTTTTGACCACCTTGACATAGCTGTCGTTGTTGGTGACCAGATAGTGGTCAAAGAGTGCCTCGCGCTGCTGCTGGGTGCGCTTATCGGACGCAGCGGCGAGCATGGCGCGCAGCAGGCCGAATTTCTTTATCTGTTCGACCTCCGCAGCCGTGACGGCCCGGGAGTAAATTCGGACATCTTGAACGGAGCCTCCATCGAAGATCTGCGTGTCACTGCGCTGACCGATCCGCGTGGGGGTTTTGGTGCGGATGCTGCTTCCCGCTTGAAGAGTATCTGCATCAACAACGACTTTCTGGACGACGCCGCTTACATAAAGTTTGATGCCTGCAGCTTTGCCCGAGCCATCATACGTCACGAACACATGTTCCCATTTTCCGGGAGTGAGAACGGGCTTCATCGTGGACACTTTGATGGCATCTTCTGGCCATTTGCTCACTATGTGAACCGAGAGTGAAGTATCCCCCTGCCACAAATCCCAGCCGCGATAGCCATCCTTCTCATCCATGCGGGCAATGATGCCGCCAAACACGCCGTTGCGTCCGGGATTGATCCAAGCGCCGTAACTGAACGCCTGGTTTTTTTCGAAGGCGGCGACATCACCCAGATCAAATGTTCCGCCAGCACGCATAACTGGTGAGGGGCCGATTTTACCTTCTGGTTTCCAGGTGATTTCTCCCGTGGCGCGGAATTTTGTCTGCGGGTCGCGGATATCCGAGACTTCATTGCCGGAGCCTTCATTGAGGGGCAGGTTCACCAACACATCTTTCTGCGATTCGGGAGTGTCGATGGAGTCCGGTTTGACATCAGCCAGCCATTTTTCGAAGCCGACTTTGGCTTCAGCCTTGGCCTGTTCGCGCTGTTTTGCCGCTTCCGCGAGATCACTTGGAATTGCCGCCAAGCGCGCTTTGTCGTCTCCGACCGGTATGGACAAGACCGGGCCACTGTCCTTCACGTTGCCGTCTTTTGCACCCTGTGTCGTATTGCGGAAGAATGCGGCCAGCGAGTAATAGTCCCGCTGAGTGATGGGATCAAATTTGTGATCGTGGCACTGGCTGCAGTTGGTGGTCAACCCCATGTAAACCCAGCCCATCGTCTGCACGCGGTCTGCCGCATACAGAGCGAGGTTTTCCTCGTCGATGGTGCCGCCTTCGTTGGTGGTGATGTTGCAGCGCTGGAAACCAGTCGCGATGAGTTGAGAGTCGGTGTGGTTGGGGAGGAGATCACCGGCGATCTGCTCGATGCTAAACTGGTCGAAGGGCTGATTGCTGTTAAAGGCACTGATGACCCAGTCGCGGTAGGGCCACATCTCCCGGTAGTTGTCGAAGTGCATTCCGTGTGTATCCGCATAGCGGGCCGCATCCAGCCAGTAACGGGCGCGGTGCTCTCCCCAGCGCTCGGATTTCATGAATTGATCCACCAACTTCTCGTAAGCATCCGGCGACTTGTCATCTACGAATGCCTGCACGACCTCCGGCGTGGGAGGCAGGCCCGAGAGATCGAGTGAAAGCCGGCGCGCAAGAGTTGGGCGATCAGCCTCGGGTGCGGGTGATAATCCCGCTTGATCGAGCTTTGCGAGAACGAACCGGTCGATGGGATTCCTCATCCACGTGTCGTTATTAACCGACGGTAGTGGGGCGCGTTCCGGCTTGATGAACGACCAGTGAGGCTGCCAGGGCGCGCCCTGTTCGATCCATTTTTTTATCAGGGCAATCTGTTCCGGCTTGAGATCTTTGTGCTCCTTTTTCGGAGGCATGATGTCATCTTCATCCGTCGTGATCAGGCGCTGGTAGAGCGGGCTTTTATCTGGCAGGCCTTTGGTGATCGTGGGCGGCTCTTCCTTGCCGTCCTTGTTGACGCGCGGGGCGAAAAATCCGGCTTCAGTGTCAAGGCGAAGTCCCACCTTCCGCGCCGCTGGATCGGGCCCGTGGCAGTGGAAGCAGACATCTGTGAGGATCGGGCGGATGTCGCGGTTGAACTGGACGGCGTCCGCGCCGGAGTAAATTTTCGCCATGCCTCCGATCAGCAAAAATGTCAGGGCGCGATAATGTAGCTTGGTTTTCATGGAGCAGCGTAATGACGGTATCAATGATGAATACGCCACTCGCCGTCCATTTTAAAGGGTTTTCTGATAGGAATTCCCCGTTTTTTTTAGCAAGATTAAGCGCGCCAAATCGGCAATTCAAAACTTCACCAGCGCCGCCTTGAGATTGTTCACTGATGAACGCTCGCCCAGCCAGACGGTGTAGCGCTGGAACAGCGTGGTGCAATCGCGCTTCAACGTGGAGATAGACTGCTGCATGGTCCGGTCCAGCGCCTGGGCCTCACTGCCACTGATGGGTTTTGTAGGCAGGGCCGGCGCGGTGAAAACTTCATTCAATTGGGCGCGCCTGGTCTTTGTTCGGAGCCGGTGCAGTCGGTGGTCGAGGAGGAGTTCATGGCGGTTAGTTGGTGGTGTTCGATATTACAAAAAGTCAGTTGTTTGGCGAGCATATTTAGTGCGCCCCGGCGTTGAATCCTTCAACTGCGTCCGCGACCGAAGTGAAGCGGTCGATGCGCCCGAAGATTGCCTCCAATCCCTCGGCGCGCAATGTATCCCGCACGACTGCGAGGGCTTCCACGAGTTGCAAGCGGATGCCCATGCCTGCGAGATCATGGTGCAGTTCCGAGATCGTCCGGGCGCTCTGGATGTCCACTTCCGGCGAGGCGGACAAATCGCAAATCACCAGTCGCGGCAGCTCCGGCTCTGCGTGCACGTGCTCAAGGATTTTGTTCCGGACCTGATCCACGTTGAAATAAACCAGGCCCGCTTCCGGGCGGCAGATGAGCAGCCCTGGAACTCGTTCGTTGTCAGGATGACGATCCATGTCCGAGTAGCGACGGGCACCGGGAATACGGCCCAGGATGGCGACATGCGGATTCGCCGCGCGGCGCAACAGGAGCAGCAGCGATATGATAGCTCCAATCAAGACGCCGCGCAGCACGCCGGAGCCGAGCACACCGAGAAGCGCAGCGAAGGCCACAATGAATTCGCCGCGTGCTGTGCGCCAGAGATGCTTCAGGGCGGAGAGCTTGAAGAGCCCGGCAACGGCAAAGAGCACGATGGCCGCGAGCACCGGTTGCGGCAGATCGCGCAGGAGTGATGAGAGAAACAAAGTCACCAGCAGAATTGTCAGGGACGCGATGAGGCCGGAGAGGGGAGTCCTGGCACCGCCGCTTTCGTTAACGAGTGATTGGGACATGCCACCTCCGACCGGGTATCCCTGACCAAGACCTGCTGCGAGATTCGCGCCGGCGAGCGCGAGGAATTCCTGATTGCTGTCGAACCGCCCGCCATGCTTGGTGGCGAACATGCGGCCGATGGCGGCGGTTTCCACCGCGCTGAGCAGAAAGCACGCGAAGGCGAGGGGCAGCAGTTCGTTCCAGTCCGACCAGGCAAGCGGCGGCAGATGGAGCCTCGGGATTTCCTGCGGGACATGGCCGAGAAGTTTCACCCCGTGTTTATCCAGTTGCAGCAGCGATGCCGCCGCAATGCTGCCGATGACAACGAACAACGCGACTGGCTTGTCCTTGAAGATCACTTTGCCAGCCACGAGAACGGCCAGCGCAGTCAAACCGGTAATCAGCGAGGCCGGGTTCAATTCATGCAGATGCCTCAGAAAATGCCCCATGCGCTCCCAGAAATCTCCATGCGACCCGGCAACCCCACAGAGCTTTGGCAATTGCGTGCTGGTGAGCACCAACGCGATGCCACACTTGAATCCGATAAGCACTGTCTCGGAGATGAAGTTGACGATGGCACCGCCCCGGATGAGCCACGCGAAAAGTGCCAGCAAAGCCACCAGTATCGCCGTTGCCGCTGCCAGCACACCGAAGCGCGAAGGGTCGCCTCCGGCCATGCCGCCCAGCGAGGAGCCAACCAGCAGTGAGATGGCAGAGGTGATGGTGATGGAGGTGTGCCGTGAACTGCAAAACAACCAGAACACCAGCCCGGAAAACAAGCATGCGTAAAGCCCCGCTTCAGGGGATAGCTGGGCGAGCGTGGCATCACCGATTGCTGCCGGAACCAGATACGCTGCCAACGTCACACCCGCGATGAGGTCAGCGCGGAACCATGCGCGCTGATAATTCTTCAGCCAGTGGAGGGCCGGAATCCATCGCGCAATTCCTTGTGCTTCCGTAACCGTTGCAGGAGTCATTGCGCGTCTTTGCTACTAGGTCTTTCCCTTTACTTCTTACCGTTTTTCAGCAGGGCGTTTTTGGCGGTGGCCAGCTCCTGGAGCTTCTCCTTGTCCACCTTGGGATATTCCAGTCCCAGTGAATCCAACGCCTCAATAATCGCAGCCGCCACGACCGCGCGAGTGAACCATTTGTTGTCCGCTGGAACAACATACCACGGCGCTTCTTTGGTCGCGGTGCTACGGATGGTGTCCTCATAGGCATTCATATAGTCGTCCCAATACTCGCGCTCTTTGGCGTCGGTGACGGAGAATTTCCAGTTCTTGTCCGGGTTGTCGATGCGCTCCAGAAAGCGGTTCTTCTGTTCCTTTTTGGATACGTTGAGAAAAAATTTCCGCACCAGCACGCCGTTGTTGCCGAGATAGCGTTCAAAAGCACTGATGTCCCGAAAGCGCTCTTTCCAAATCGGCTTGCCCATCAATTCGCGCGGCAGCTTTTGTTTTTCCAGCAACTCCGGATGCACGCGCACGATGAGCGTTTCCTCATAGTAGCTGCGGTTGAAAATTCCAATGTGTCCGCGATTGGGCAGAACTTTCATGCAACGCCAGAGATAGTCGTGGTCGATTTCGTCGCTGGACGGGGCCTTGAACGAATGGACATCACAGCCCTGCGGATTCACGCCGGTAAGCACATGCTTGATGGCACCGTCCTTGCCAGCCGCATCCATGGCCTGGAAGATGAGCAGCACCGCCCATTTATCCTGGGCGTAAAGCAT
>JAYVZW010000556.1:0-2788 GCA_043783015.1 Verrucomicrobiota bacterium | reverse complement strand
ATCACTGTTGAATCATTCAAGGAAGGCTGGCTCACCGTGCCGCTCGCCAAGGATGGAGCGGTTCCCGGTATCGCCGGGGCCGATACGGGCAAGGCAGTGCTGAATGCGAAGCCCGACGGCTATGATGTGATTCTGCCCGACAAGGGAACTTACGAATTGAAGCTTAAAATTTATGCGCCTATTAAGAAGGTAGCAGGCAAACAAACCGTGGCCCTCGTGCTGCCGCGCTCAGCAGTATCGCGCTTCACCGCGACCGTGCCCGGTGCGGGATTTGAGTTTGAAGTGAACCCGGCGGCGGCATTTACTTCACGCGCTGCGGGTGCTGACACCGAGCTTTCATTCTTCTTCGGCAGCGGCACCAAGTTCGATGTGGCCTGGAGCAGGCCCACGACAGCCACGCAACTGACGCCGCTGGTGCTGGCTTCCACGGGACTTGCCTCCGAATTGCGCGGCGGTTCGCTCATCACGAATGCGCGGATCGATCTCCGTATTCTGCGAGCGCCACTATCTAGTTTTTCATTCTTGATTCCCGCCGGGCAGACTGTGCAGGGCGTCAGCGGCAGCGACGTGAAAGACTGGAAGCTTGATGAGGCGGGCGACAAACAAAAGCTCACCATTGTGCCCAACGCGCCGGTGAAAAATTCCTGGGGCGTGAACATTGCCCTCGAATCTGCGCTGCCCAAGCTGCCGGCCGAAGTGTCCGTGCCAGAGATTATTGTCGAAGGCGCAACACAGGATCGCGGCGAGATCGGCATTGCCGCCGAGCCGCAGCTCGATGTCACGCCCAAGCCCGGCGAAGGCCTGGTGCAGCAGACACAATCCGCCACGCAGGCCAAGGGACTCAGTGCGGTGGGCGGCTATCGTTTTCTGAAACATCCCGCAACACTATTGCTGTCGGTCACCGAGGCAAAACCCCAGGTGGATGTGGACAGTCTCACGGTGCTCACTGTGAAGCGCGACAGCAACCGCGTCGAAGCGACCTTTAACTACAACATCCGTCGCGTGGGAATTTTTGAAGCGCGCATCGGACTGCCTGCCGGATGGAACGGATGGGAAGTGGCAGGACTCTCGCCCGATCAATGGGCACTGGAAAAGACGGGCGCGGCGGAAACGCTCGTCGTCAAATTTTCCAAACAAACGATTGGTGCGGCCAGCGTCTCCATTGTTGGACATCAGCAGCGGGCCAAGGCCATTGAGGACGCGATAGTTCCCGTCTTCGTTCCGCAAGGTGTGGCGCGCTTCGATGCCAAAATCGGCGTCGGCGTTCCCTTCAGTCTGGAGGTCAATACGAAGACCAACGGCGACCTCCGCCTCGACGATGTAAATTCCATCGGCTCCATCCTGCAACTTGGCGGCGCCAATACTTACAGCGGAGCAACGACCATCAACGCAGGCGTGCTTCAAATTAACAACCAGGCCAAAGTCGCACCCGCCGACACCGAACTGACTCTTGCCTTCCGTCATCGCGGCGAAGCGAAGACATCTGCCACGCTCGCGTTCAAGGCGCGCGATCCGCAGGTGAACGTGGAAGTTCTCACGCTCATGGAAGCGAAAGAACAGTCGTTGCGCCACACTTGGACGCTTGCCTTCGATGTCGCTTATGCCGCGACGGACAAGGTTGTCCTTGCCGTGCCTAAAAGCGTTGCGGGAGACATCCGCTTCGCCGACCCCAGCGTGAAAGAGGTTCACAAAAATTTTCCAGCGGATGACAAGCTCAAAAAATCGCTGGCGGTTGCAGATCAGTTTGAATTCTGGGAAGTCATTCTGCGCAACGAGCGCATCGGCGCGTTCCAACTTTCGCTCAGCGTGGAAAAACCCATGGCCGACGGTGCGAAGGAAGCCAAACTCGAATTGCTTCAGGTTCATGTGCCCGGCGTCTTTCAGGAGACCGGGCAGGTCGCGGTGGTGAAAGACGACAGCCTTGAGATTCGCAACTCCAAGGCGGAGAGTTTGGAGGATATTGATCCCAAGGAATTGCGTCCCGCACTGGCGCGCGGCGGAGTCTTCCTCGCTTTCAAATACAAATCGCAGCCGCTTAAGCTCTCGCTCGAAGTAGCGCGGAATGCCTATCTCGAAGTGCCGCAGGCCATCGTCACGCAGAGCCTGCTCACCACCGCCGTCTCGACTGACAAGGCGCAGACCACGGAGGCCGTCTATTGGGTGAAGAACAACGCCAAACAATTCCTCGCCGTGCAGCTTCCAAAAGGGGCTCGACTTTTAAGCGACATCTTCGTCAATGGCACCACGCAGCAGCCCATGCATCGCGAAGGGTCCGATGATCTTTTGGTGCGCCTGCCCACCGGCGGCAGTGTGCGGCGGAATTCTTTCCCTGTTCGCTTTGTCTATGAAATGCCCAGTCCGAAAGCCGGGGTGAAACTTGGCTGGTGGGGCGGATTCAAGATCGAGCCGCCCGTGCTGTCGGGCATCGGTGTGCTGGAGGCGCATCATCAGCTTTACTTGCCTGAGTCTTATTACTACACGGACTTCACC
Organism: Verrucomicrobiota bacterium; assembly: GCA_043783015.1. Taxonomy (GTDB): domain Bacteria; phylum Verrucomicrobiota; class Verrucomicrobiia; order Verrucomicrobiales; family Verrucomicrobiaceae; genus VFKE01. Next base: position 298 of record JAYVZW010000556.1, on the reverse strand, counting down.
GGGCCAATGACCCGGAGCACGGAAGACAATGGATGGTCCCAAGTTCGGGGTATGACGCGGCTCAGGAACATAGCCGACAGGCTCATTCCTGCGTTCGGTCCCCAGCTCAATGCTCCATCGGAAGCCTGGCATGCCATCGCCGGTCTGCCTGAACAGCAGCGCGCCAGCCTTGATTTCCAGGTGCCGCGCCAGGGGCAGTCGGTGAAATTTCACCGGCTCGGCGCGCCCGCTGCCATCGATGTCAGCTTCCGCTCACGCAAGGTCAGCTATGTCTATGAAAGCATCGCCTTCATCCTCG
>JAYVZW010000555.1:0-8390 GCA_043783015.1 Verrucomicrobiota bacterium | reverse complement strand
GGAGTTCATCTTTTTGCTCAGGACTTAGTTCAATGGATACGGCATGACGCATGCCCACACCTTGACACATCAAGTGCAACTAGTTTGTTATACTATTTCGCGCGCGCTACACTAGGGAATGCCCTTCGTAGTCAGCATCCTCCAGATGGCAGATCATCGAGGCGGCGGGGCTGATACCATTTATCGTTGTAAATCAGTAAAAAGTAGGCCGGAGCGGGAGACGGGTGTTGGGGAGCACACGCGCCCTCGCGTGTGGTTTTTGGCGCCCACGCCGAAAGCCTCTGACCATCAGAGACGCAGCAAAGATTGAAGCTGTAAGGCCAGATAATGCCAGAGGCGCGAGGGCGCACCTCAGAACACGCGAGGGCGCGTATGCTCCCCAAGAATCATCCATCGCTGCGGTGCTGCATTACCGATTAATGATGTGAACTCGTATGACAAGATTTGTCCAGTGGGGGGACATTCCAACTCTAGTGCGAATGTGAACTCGGGATGGGGTAGATTTACAATTTTTACTCCGGCACGTGGGGCCACTCTACCAGAAACTCTTCGGGCGTCATCACGGGCAGGGTGGAGGCTCTGAAGTCGTCGGTGTTCCGCGATGATGACATTCGCGCCACAGGTAATGGCGGCGCTGAGCTGCACGGCCGCGCCTGGCGTGATCAACGATTTACCTTCGCCTTGCTCAAGCCACAGCCGGGCCGGATCGTTTTCGGTGCCTGCCAGAATCTCATCGGCGACGGGGCCTGGCACCACGATCTTACCCAGTCGCGGCAGACAGCCAAGCTGGCCCGCTTTGCCCAGAAGAATCAGCGGTGAGGCATTGATGACCCACCGTTCAGTCACGCGCCAGTTCCTCCGTTAGTTCCTCCGGTGTGGACTGCACGGGATCGGCTCATTTACGCGGGCTGCCAAAATTAGCCCCTGACACCAAACAGCGCCTTCAATTAATTTGCATTGGCACTGGTCGGCTGAGTGATAAAGTGACGCATGATTCGCACCCGCATCTCCACCATTTTGTTTGCCTTTTGTGCCTTAGTTTCGGCCCTGTCTGCGGGTGAACGCAAGCTGGTCATCGGCATGGACGCCACTTATCCGCCGTTTGAGACGGTGAACGCGCAGGGGGAGTTCACGGGTGTCAGCGTGGATTTGGGGCGCGAGTTGGCGAGGCAACTGGGGCGCGAGGTGGAGTTTAAAAATATCAACTTCGACGGACTTATCACCGCGTTGAAGACCGGGAGCATTGACCTGATTATTTCCTCGATGACGGCGAATGACGAGCGGCGGAAATCCATCGACTTTAGCGAGCCTTATGTGAAGACGGGCATCGCGCTGCTGGCTTCCACGAAGTCATCCGTGCAGAACCTGGATGATCTCAAGAATGCAGGACGCCGCGTGGTGGTGCGACTGGGCACGACCGGTGAGCAGTTCGCGCGCAAAAATCTGCCCGACGCCAGACTGGTCGCACTGGACTCGGACACGGCCTGCGTGATGGAGGTGTCGAAGGGCGGGGCGGACGCGTGGATTTACGACCAGCTCTCGCTGATGAATCATCATGCGAAGCATCCCGACACGACGCGGGTGTTGCTGAAGCCCCTGCGCGAGGAGGTCTGGGCCATTGGTTTGAAAAAAGGTAATGATGAGTTGCGCGGGCAGGTGAACGGTTTCCTCACAAAATTTCGCACGGAAGGCGGCTTCAAAAAGCTCGGGGAAAAGCACCTTGCCAAGGAAAAAAAACAGATGGAGGAGCAGGGAATTCCTTTTGTGTTTGATTTGTGATCGTTATTTGGTTTTGGCTTGAGACCGCCCATGGAAGGTATAGGTCAGGACGACATAGCCAGCGACATCGCTGGTCCGGTGATTGGAAAAATAAATCGCAGGGTTGATTTGAAAGCTGTCGGTAATGTTCCACGTGAAGCCCAACGTAAAAGAGTTTGACGTCCCACTTTGGAAATCAATTTGTGCTCGCCAAGTCTTGTTGAAATCATGCGCCCAACCCAGGATCGCCTGTCCGCGGTTCTCCACGAGAATGCCGCCCGCGATGAATTTGTCGTGTTCGAGATAGTAGCCAGCTTCGACGAATGGCTGAGGCCGCCCACCTTTCGTTGACCAGTTGATGATGCCCGCGGACAGCAGATAGGGCTCTTTTTGAATGAGGCCAACTTCCGCGCCGAAGATCGTCTCGCGCGGATCGAATCCCTGAAACACCGCGACCTCAAACCATTTCGTAAGTCCGGCTTCGAGTTGCACCTCGTAGGGATTCCCGATTTGAGCGCCCTGCCATTGCGCACTCAGGGAAATGTCGAGTTCAGGTTGGAGATCAGGCGTCACGATTTGGCTCAGCCCCTTCGTAGTCGCCAGCGCTGTAGGCATTGACAACACGAGCGCAAGCGTGCCGGTTAAAATCAAGACGGAGAGTTTGAAAATGCGGGATTGGATTTGCATCGAAGGGAGAGGTTCAGGCTGAAACTAGCAAGGCAAGGCCCGCTGACAATGCCAATGGTTTCATTGATGGAGCATCGACATACCGTCGAGGACGGCCAAAATCGCCCGATGGGAATTTCCCGATTCACTCGTATCTGCTGCCTCGCGCTCGCCTTGTCACGCTGGGAGCGAGTTCCCATCATATGCTCTGCAATGCAGGCATGGTGAACTGCCCTCCATGCCAGTCGGAGAACGGAGGTGACGAAGATTCCTGCCTGTCGTGTGTGGCCTCGAATGTGATGACCAAGGCGGACTTGTCGTCTGCTAAATTCACGCTGGCCGTAGGGCGAAACTGCAGGCGGGATGGAATTCTTTCTCAAGACTCCGACGGCGAGGCGCGATCTCGGCAATGGAAAAGGGCTATCACGCGGACATCATCAACTCCGTGTAGGTCTCGCACATCATTGGCGGACCACTTTCGGCTTATCTGGAGTTCTTCAGTTCCGTGCCCACGCGACAAAGCAGTGACTGGGAGGGAACGGTCGATGTGGGTCTCACTTGTCAGATTGGAAAGAATCTACAGCTCGATGCTGGCAGCAATGTCGGTGTCACACGTGCGGCGGATGATCTGCAGACGTTTTTTGGAGTATCATTCCGGTTTTGAGCCGAATCCTGTGCTTGACGTGCTGCCTTGAAGCGGCTGAAATGGCGGGCCTATGACCGAAGCGTTTCCTGACATTCAAAAAATTAAATACGAGGGGCCAAAATCTCGCAACCCTCTTTCCTTCAAACATTACAACGCCGACGAAGTCGTCGCCGGGAAAACAATGCGCGAGCAGCTCCGCTTCGGCGTGGCCTACTGGCACGCCATGCGCAACACGCTGGCAGATCCCTTTGGCGCTGGCACCTCGCAGAAGCCCTGGGACGATGGCACCAGCAGCATCGCCAACGCGCAGAAGCGCGCGCATGTGTGCTTTGAGTTCATGGAGAAGCTCGGAATTGATTACTACTGCTTCCATGACCGCGATGTAGCTCCCGAGTGCGACACCCTGGCGGAAAGCAACAAGGCGTTCGACGCCGTGGCGGACACGCTGGAGCAGTTGCAAAAAGACACCGGCAAGAAGTTGCTCTGGGGCACGGCGTGTCTCTTTGCCCATCCCCGTTACAATCAAGGAGCGGCCACCTCGCCCAATGCCAACGTTTTCGCTTACGGTGCCGCGCAAGTGAAGAAGGCGCTGGAAGTGACCCATCGTCTTGGCGGCGAAGGCTATACATTCTGGGGTGGACGCGAGGGTTACGCGACCCTCTGGAACACAAACATGAAGCGCGAGATGGATCACCTCGCCGCGTTCCTCCACATGGCAGTGGCGCACAAAAAGAAGATCGGTTTCCAAGGCCCGTTCTACATTGAGCCGAAACCACGCGAGCCTTCTACGCACCAGTATGATTCCGACAGCGCCGCGTGTCTGAACTTCCTGCGCGAATACGGATTGATGGAGCACTTCAAGCTCAACATTGAGACCAATCACGCCACGCTGGCCGGGCACACCATGCGGCATGAGCTCGAAGTCGCGCTGGCGGCCAACGCGCTCGGTTCCATTGATGCCAACACGGGCGACGAACTTATCGGCTGGGACACGGATCAGTTCCCCACGAACATTTATCTCACCACGCAGATCATGCTGGTGCTTTTGAAGATGGGCGGATTCACCACCGGCGGATTGAACTTTGACGCCAAAGTGCGCCGCGAAAGTTTTGAACCGGTCGATCTCTTTCACGCGCACATCGGCGGCATGGACGCCTTCGCGCGCGGCTTGAAAGTCGCTGCCGCGATCGTCGAGGACGGACGTCTTGATGGTCTGCTCAAGCAACGCTACAGCACCTTCGACAGCGGCATCGGTGCGCAAATTGAAAAAGGCGAGGTCGGCTTTGAAGAACTCGAAGCTTATACTCTTAAGAACGGAGAGCCGCTTCTAGCCAGCGGACGTCAGGAAATGCTGGAGAATTTGATCAACGAATTCATTTGAAGCACTTTATCCCTTGAAGAAAAAAGCCGCTCCAGGAGACTGGGGCGGCTTTTTGCTGGTTGCGGCGGGGAAAGATTTTCAGTCGGCCGGATAGCGATAATGACCCGTAACGGTCAGGTCGAGCAGACTGTCTTCGATGCAGGGGCCCCAACCGATATTGTGGACGATCCAGGGGCGGTCTCCGCCTGTGGGTGACGGCACGATGATGGCTATGTGCGGCTTGTTTTCTGAGGTCCGGCCCGTGATGATGTCGCCCGGCTTATAATCAGTGACCTTGCGTGTCACAGGGAGAGATTTTCCATGACGGGCGAAGAAGACCTGGAGGTTTTGCACAATGCGATGGTCGTAGTTGGTGTCCGGATGCGAGTCCTTCTTGTTTTTGGCGTAGGAGGCGAAACTGCCCATCATGTCCAGATAGATTTTTTCCTGCAAATCAACTCCCAAGGAGCGAAAGCAGCGGACGATGTCATCAGCCGCATTACCGGAATTAAGCGATACATCACCATTGGGAAATTTGATTTTTTTGTAGGAATCGTCGTATTGCGTGATGTGCCTAGGTCTTTGGAGCGCGGCGCGCGCCAGCACAGTGCCCGTCGATCCGTCCGAATCGTCCAGTTGGAATTGCGAGTAATTGGTCAGCTCAATTTGATGTTTGATATTAAGCTGCGCCCATAACATGGCGGGAAACGATGAATGCTGCCAGCCAAAAGTGGCAAAACTCACGATCGTAAGGCTGAGAAGTCGGATTGGAGTGAACAACATGACCGTAAATGGTTATGAATATTATAATCATAATCCACTCAAATGTCGATACTTATGGCGAAATCAAGCGAATATTTTTTCCCTTAACAAATGTAATTATCAGCGATGTGACGTTTTGCATTATTGATATTTTATGCCGCTCGGTGACGGCAGCGGCGTGTGCGCGAGCGTCGTGTTTCTTGTAAATGAGTCTCGCTAACAACCGCCATTTTGAGGCCGGTGTTGATGATCAAAACGGAAGTTTTGCAGGCGAGCAAAAAATGCGGACATTTCTTTACAGGCTTATCGCAGTGAATTCATTGTCGTCGCCGACTTTCTCTTTAGAGTCATCATTTCATGCAGGGAGTTATTCCGATTTCACGATATGTATCGCTGGCAATAGTCGCGGTAATTTTTCTCATGCCCGCAGGAATGTCTGCCGCCACGAAGAAGCACGTCGTGCCGAAGTCCGCCGAACCCGCGATCATTCCGCGCGCCGTGCCAGTGCAGCATGAGGAGCCGCGTCCGGCGAAGGGGCCGAATGTTCTTTTCATCATCGTGGACAGCCTGAATGACTGGTGCGGCTGGCTCGGTGGACATCCGCAGGCGCGCACGCCGAACATCGACCGCCTGGCGAAATCGGGAATGGGATTCACCAACGCTCATTGTCAGAGTCCCTTGAGCAATGCCTCGCGCGCCACCATTTTCACGGGTTTGAATCCGTGGAACAGTGGCATTGCGAGCGACGAGCAGGACTGGCGTCACTCCATCCAGATCATTGGCAAAACAACTGTCCCCGAGCATTTTTATGGCAGCGGCTGGTCCACGGCGGCGGCGGGAAAAATTTTTCATGCCAGCCACGGTGGACCTGAAGGAAAACTTACCGGCTGGCAGGGCGGGCGGCGCGGGTTTGAACTCGACCACGCCTGGCGCGAGCGGCTCCCCGGACCCGGCGTGCAGATTCCTGATCTTGCCGTTCGCGCGGGGCAAAATTTAAACGGACTGAATTCATGGCAGTGGGACTGGGGCGCGATAGATAAAAGCGAGGATGAGATGGATGACGCCAAGGTGGCCGCATGGGCTGCGCAGTTCCTCGAGCGAAAGTTCGATCGGCCGTTTTTCCTCGCGGTTGGATTCTATCACCCGCATCCGCCGTGGTATGCGCCGAAAAAATACTTTGATATGTTTCCTCTGGCGCAGATCACGCTTCCTGAATTGAAGCCAGATGTTCTCAAGGACACGCCGGAAAATTTGAAATCGCATTTCACCGGCGACAAAATGTTCGTGAAACAAGCCGTGCAGGCCTATCTCGCCAACATGGCCTTCGCCGATGAAAAGGTGGGGCGCCTGTTGGACGCCTTGCAGCGCAGCCCGCATAAGGACAAGACGATTATTTGTCTGACTGCTGATCACGGCTGGAGCTTGGAAAGCCAGTTGTCTGAAAAAAATGGCCTCCTGGGTGCGACCACGCGAGTTCCCCTCATCATAAGCGCGCCCGGTGTCACACAACCTGGCACCCAGTCGGCGCAACCGGTCGGTCTGGTGGATTTGTATCCGACACTTTGCGACCTCGCAGGCGCTGCAAAGCCGCAGCATCTTGAGGGCGAGTCCTTGCTGCCATTGCTTAAGGATCCCTCTGCCGTGCGGACCCGTCCGGCTGTCACATCGCTCGGTTCAGACGATCAAGCCGGTTACGCCGTTACCAACAGCCGCTGGCGTTACATCCGTCATGCGGATGGAAGCCGGGAGTTTTACGACCACAGCAATGACCCGCACGAACGGAACAATCTGCTTCATGGCAAGGACACGCCGTCGAGTTTCGCTATCGTCCTGTCTGAGATGCAAGAAAGCATCCCCAAACAATGGCGCAGCGCCTATCGTCCGATGAGTGATGTGAAAACGGATGCCGCCGCAGATGGTAGCAAGACATTCTGGTTTGCCGCCGGAGACAGCTTCACCGCCGCCGCATCACCGGACATCACCGCGCGGAATCTGGACATCGAGGCGGAATTTAATTTCAACCCTGCTACGGACGGCGATGCCACGCTGTTCGGTCACGGCGATACCAAGCTCGGCTGGGCAGTTCATTTTGTCGGCGGACATCCGGCGATCACTGTGAATTACGACGGATTAAGCGGCACCTTGAAGAGTGATGAAATTTTGCCCGCGGGACGCATCACCTTGCGCGCCTTGATGGGTCTTGATGGAACACTTGCCCTCAGCGCCACCGGGCTGCAAAAAGAGTTGCGTGGCTATGCTCCGATGGAAGGAGGCTTCCCGCGCAAGCTGGATGCTGAACTTTCCATCGGTCACAGCTTCGGCCCACTGGACGCGAAAAAATTTCCGGACAGCGCGCCTTTTGACAGCTTGATTCTGCAAATACGGCTGCTGATGCTCCCCGCCGAACCACCCAAAGAAAACTGAAACCGACATTGCAATGAAATGCCGCATTACCAAGGACTTCCGCTTTGAAGCCGCGCAGACCCTCCCCACACTGCCGGGGGACCATAAGTGCAAGCGCATGCATGGTCACAGCTTCAAGCTGGAGATTAGCGTCGAAGGCGTGGTCGATGAGAAGATCGGCTGGCTCTACGATCATGCAGAAATCAGCCGCGCGATGCATCCGCTCATGGAACGCCTCGACCATTCCTATCTGAACGAAATCGAAGGCCTGGAAAATCCCACCATCGAAAACATGGCCGCGTGGTTCTGGCGCAGGCTCGCCCCGCAGTTGCCCGGCCTTTGCGAGATCGTCATCCACGAGACCCCCGCTGCGCGCTGCGTCTTTCGCGGAGAGTTTTAGACTGCGGATTTTGCGTTGCGCAAAGTTCATTGGACGCTAATTTGCCCCACAAAATTTCATTACATGAAGACCAAGATCGCCGCCCTCCTCTTTGCCGCAGCCATGATCCTCACCACCGCCTGTGAACAGCACAAGTGGGAAGGCGAAACCCAGAAGCTCTTCATGGAAGGCGAGCACGGTGAGAAGGCCGCCGCCGAGCATGGCAAAACTGAAGAGCACGGCGAGAAAAAAGCTGACGAAGCCAAGCATTGAAGATCATACCGTCTTCAGCACCAGGCACGAGTCCACACCGCCGAAGCCGAAGGAATTGCTGAGTAACGCACTTAGCTTTTGTTCGCGACCGTGATTCGGAATATAATCGAGTGACGGGGCGCAGTCAGTTTGTGTAAAGTTCA
>JAYVZW010000554.1:0-2795 GCA_043783015.1 Verrucomicrobiota bacterium | reverse complement strand
AACGCCAGCAACTAAAAGCGGTAGTTTACCCTTCCGATCCGGGCACCTGGCTGAAGAAATGACTCCGGGATAACTTAAATTTTTCTGGCGTCAATATCCCGGGATGATCTTAGGTGGATCCCGTAATTCGGGCAACAATGGCTGCCCAAACATCAGCCGAAAGCGGTTCCCCGGATGGAGCTTGTCGAGCTGCCTCTGTGAGGCCGCGCGTTCGCTGTCGGTTAAGGGCAGAGCAAGCTGCTCGAACCCGGTCATTGACTGTAGTGCCGACGATTCCTGTCTCGCGTCCAGTTCGGAGGTCGAATTGTGTTTGCACTGGTGATTGCTCATTCACGCAAAGATGCTTGGGAAATTTCGTCAGTCAACTCTATGTGAGTGTGATTAAATCCGGCGCTCGCGAACCTCCTCAATCAACTCTGCGATAAACGCATCCACGTCCTTCACCCCCATGTCGCCTTTCTTCGCGTGGCGGACGGCCACACTCTGGGCGGCGGCTTCCTTCTCGCCGATGACCAGCATGTAGGGCGTGCGGTCGAGCTGCGCGTTTCTGATTTTCGCACCGATCTTATCGGAGGAATTGTCCAGTGAGGCGCGCAAGCCGGATGCGGTGAGCTTGGCAAATACTTCACCGGCGAAGGCATCGCTCTTCTCGCTTACGGTGACCACGCGCACCTGTTCCGGCGCCAGCCACGCCGGGAAGTGCCCGGCGAAATGCTCGATGAGCACGCCGCAGAAACGCTCCATGCTGCCAAAGGGCGCGCGATGAATCATCACGGGGCGATGGCGGGCGTTGTCGGCTCCGACATAACTGAGGTCAAAGCGTATCGGCAGGTTGTAGTCCACCTGCACGGTGCCGAGTTGCCATTCGCGGCCGATGACATCGCGCACCACGAAGTCGATCTTCGGCCCGTAGAAGGCCGCCTCGCCCGGCTCCTCAGTGAACGGCACTCCCAGCGTCTTGGCGGCTTCCCGACAGGCATTTTCCGCCTTGTCCCAGTTCTCGGAATTGCCGGTGTATTTGTCCGAGTCCGGGTCGCGCAAACCGACACGCACCCGGTAATCATTCATGCCGAGTGTGCTCAAGACGATCTTCACCAACGCGAGACACCCGATCATTTCCTGCGCGACCTGGTCTTCCGTGCAGAAAAGATGCGCGTCGTCCTGAGTGAATCCTCGCACACGGGTCAGCCCGCCGAGTTCGCCGCTTTGCTCCCAACGATACACGGTGCCGAACTCCGCGAGCCGCACCGGCAGATCGCGATAGCTCCGCGGCTGCGAATCGAAAATCTTGATGTGATGCGGGCAGTTCATCGGCTTCAGCATGAAGCCATCCACAAGCTGCTCATCGGGCAGCACGCGATCTTCCGCGATGATTTCCTTACCGGCGCGTTCGTTTATTTGCTCGCGCTGTTTCGCGCTCACGGCATCCAGCCGCGCCATCACATCGGCGCAAGTGCAGCCTTCTTGCGCGATCTTCTTCAGCGCGTCGTTCTCGATGATCGGCGCGAACTGCGACTCCTTATAATAGGGGAAGTGCCCGCTCATCTTGTAGAGCGCCAGCTTGCCGATGTGCGGCGTGAAGACCTGCGAGTAACCCTGCTTGCGCAGTTCCTCGCTGATGAAATTCTGCAACTCCTGCCGGATGATGGAGCCTTTCGGAGTCCACAAAATCAGACCCTGCCCGACATCCTCGTCGATGTGGAAGAGACGCATCTCGCGCCCCAGCTTGCGGTGGTCGCGCTTTTTCGCTTCGTCGAGGTTCTCGAGATGTTTCGCGAGTTCTTCGCTCGTCGGAAACGCCGTGCCGTAGAGCCGCTGAAGCTGCGGCTTCGTCTCATCGCCCATGTAGAACGCGGACGCCACAGACATGATCTTGGTGTGCTTGCACTTGCCCGAGTAGTTCACATGCGGCCCCGCGCAAAGGTCAATGAAATCGCCATTCTGAAAGGTCGAGATTTGCTCGCCATCTGGAATCTTCTCAATGAGATCGAGCTTGAACACGCTGGGATTGCCCGGGCGCTCGCTCAGCCCGCCGAGCCGACCCGACTGCGCCATGGCCAGCGCTTCGTCACGGCTGATGCCCTTCCATTCGAACTTCTGGTTGTCCTTCGCGATCTTCTTCATCTCCGCCTCGATCTTCTCGAAGTCATCCGGCGTGATGCGGTGCTTCATGTCGAAGTCATAATAGAAACCGTTCTCCACCGGCGGCCCGTAAGCGAACTGCGCATCCGGCCACAGTTTCAGGATCGCCGTGGCCATCACATGGGCACAGGAGTGGCGCAGGCGATCGATGTCGGACATCTGGGCGCGTTCTTCGAGAGTCTTGCGTTCGTTCATAAGGAGAGGGCGCGCAGCATAGGGCAAAGTGGGCGCTTGCCAAGTCTGCAATGCTTGTCGTGTCAGCGCACATCGTGTAGGCTCGCGCCATGTCCGAAGAAGCGCCGCAAAAGTCCCACGCCATGCATTGGATCATCGGCGTCGTGCTGGCGCTGGTTTTATATGTGGGGAGTGCTCATCCGGTCTTTTGTTCCTTTTACAGCCGCAAGGGGTCTTGGCTGCCGCGTTCATGGATAGAGCCTGTGCGTGTTTTTTATACGCCTGCATGGTGGTTGTGGAATCAGCCGCCCCTCAGGATATTTCATTATAGATGGGAACAATTTTGGACGCGGATTCTGGATGAATAATTCATAAAATTCTGACCCATCCCGGCAGACCCGGCCCCGTCATCGCCTTACCACATCCGCTGTCATTCATCCTTCATCCTTCAGCCATCATCCTTTCCCACCTTGCCTCCA
>JAYVZW010000553.1:0-2805 GCA_043783015.1 Verrucomicrobiota bacterium | reverse complement strand
GCCAGATTACATGCGCGGGGATTGAAGGCGGGAACGGCGCGCAGATTGCTGTTGGTGCGTGACGGCAGCGAGGCGATTGCCAAGGCGGTGAGGCATTTCTGGCCCGATGCGCTGCAGCAGGAGTGTCTGGTGCATATCGAGCGCGGGCTCTGCGCGAAGCTTTCCTGGAAGCATCAGAGCGAGGTGGTGAAGCGCATGAACCGCTTGCGCGGGGTGCAGGGAGCGGAGGCGGGAGAAGAGGCTTTTGAGCAGTTGCTGCAATTTGTCAGAGGGAAGAACCTGGCGGCGGCGGAGAGTTTGGAGGGACGCAAGGAGGGCATTTTGGTGTTCCACCGGCTCAACGTTCCGGCGACGCTCAATGTGACGTTTTTGAGCACCAATCATATCGAGAATGTGATGCGCAACTCTCGCGGCATGATCAACAAGGTGTGCCGCTGGAATCCCAAGAGCGACCAGTTGTCGCGATGGATGGGAGTGGCGCTGCTGCGGGCCCAGGAGGGATTCAGGAGAGTCCGGGGGCACCGGGAGCTGGGGGGCTTGGCCGCCGCACTGGGACGGGCTGGCTCCGCCGACTTGTCGCTACGCTCCTCGTCGGCTCCGCCAGCCCGTCCCAGTGCGCAAGAGCAATCAGGGCTTGCAAGGGGGATCGCTTTCTCTTATCAAATGCCTGTCAACCAGACCGCTGAAATCTTAACGATTTAACGGAAAGAAAAATCCCCCCGCTGAGTTTACACGCTTTTTCAATTGCTCAATGTATCTGTCGAACATGTTTGCGTCATCAACGCTTGACTTCCGGCCTTCGGTTTTGCGAACAAATTCAGCAAACCACTGGGATGTTTCGTTCATCGATGGTAATACCTTCGTAGAACCACAGACTGCAAGCGCCTCTCCCGCAGAAAGTTTCAGCAAAATGCCAGTTGGATCCTCTCTCAGACGGAGTATGCTAATAAGCATAGCCTCGTTTTCTGGTGATCGGTGTGCCGCCATCACGCTTGTCATCCCTATGAGAAAATCATCAGAAAGCGGCTGCGGCAGGGTATTGGGCTTTGCTATGACCACACTGGCCAAGTCTAAAAAACGTTTAATTTTAGCTTGCGGAATGTCATCCCTGCTTGCAATCGCTTTAAATATCATCGGCAGTCCATCGCGCCCAGGCTGGGCTATATATTTATCAGCTAAAGCAAGAAGATACGGTGCTAATCCAGCTTCGTGTTTTATTCGATTTATGCGCTCAATTTGACTTTTGTCACGGGTAATTTCATAAGTTTTCAATTGCTCTTGTGTCAATAATTCGAGTGCGCCAAAACTGTCGTTAGGAAGGCCCACAACAAGCCTCTCAATCTCCATCAGCCGCTCGCTGTCTAGAGTAGTGCTATCAGCCGGTTGGCCTAAACATGAGGGGGTGTAAACTTGCTTCTGTAAAAGGCGTCTTGCCTTGATCTGCGCGCCCCTCCGGGGACGGTGGAGTGAGGCGAGCGTAGCGATGCCGAACGCAGCCGTCCCCGGAGGGGCGCGCCGCGAGCTGGCATGGGGCGGGCCAGTGTGGTCTCTGTTGGGGTGTCACCAAACACATCCAACTCAAATCCACACATGACCCACCAGACTGAACCTGATCTTCTCAACACCGTTTTGCAACTCCTCTCTGACCAAGGCTCCTCCGGCTTCGCCGAAGGCCTTCGCTTGCTGGTCAACGAGGCCATGCACCAGGAACGCTCCGCCGTTCTTCACGCGCGCCCCTACGAGCGTTGTGATGCCCGGCTCGGACATGCCAATGGCTTCAAACCCAAGACGCTCGCCACCCGCATGGGTCCCGTCGAATTTCGTGTTCCCCAAGTGCGCGACGGCATCGACTTCTATCCCAGCGCCCTGGAAAAAGGTGTGCGCAGCGAGCAGGCGCTCAACCTGGCCATGGCCGAGATGTATGTCCAAGGCGTGTCCACGCGCAAAGTCTCCAAGATCATCGAGGAACTCTGTGGCCACAGCGTCAGCTCCACCCAAGTCAGCTCCTGTGCCGCCAAGCTCGACGCTGAACTCCAGTTGTGGCGTGATCGACCGCTGGGGGCCTGCCCTTACCTCATCTTCGATGCCCGCTATGAGAAGGTGCGACATGGCGGTGTGCTGGTGGACTGCGCGGTTCTCATCGCTCTGGGCATCGGCACCGATGGCAAACGCTCCATTCTCGGGGTCAGCGTGGCTCTGAGCGAAGCGGAGGCTCATTGGCGGACCTTCTTCTCCTCTCTAGTCTCACGCGGTCTGCACGGCACCGAGTTCATCGTCAGCGATGCCCATCCGGGCATGGCCGCCGCTCGTCAGGCCGTGTTTCCCTCCGTGCCCTGGCAGCGCTGTCAGTTTCATCTGCAACAAAACGCCCAAGCCTATGTGCCTCGCATGGATCTGCGTGCCAGTGTCGCCGCTGACATCCGCTCCATCTTCACCTGCCCGGATCTTGCCACCGCTCAAGCACGCCTCAAAGAACGGGTCACCTTTTACTCAAAGAGCGCACCCAAACTCGCCGCCTGGATGGAAGATAACCTTCCTCAAGGCTTTGTCGTGTATAGCTTGCCCTGCGCGCATCAGTGCCGGATGCGCACCAGCAACGCCATCGAACGCGTCAATCAGGAACTCAAACGACGGACCCGCGTCGCCTCACTCTTCCCCAACGAAGCCTCTCTCCTGCGCCTCACCTCAGCCCTCCTCTGCGAAATCAGCGACGAGTGGCTCACCGGAAAAATCTACCTCAATATGGATCCCACCAACCTGCCCCGAATTTGATCGCCACTTTTACAGAATAGAATTTGCACCGCC
>JAYVZW010000552.1:0-8430 GCA_043783015.1 Verrucomicrobiota bacterium | reverse complement strand
GGGCCGCTGCGAAGGGACAAAGCGATGAAGTGAAAGACGACAATCTCCCCCCGGTGAGCCTCACGCCGCCGAACCTCAAGGGCCCGGTGCCCTATCTGAGTGGTGAGGAAGCGATCAAGCACATCAAAGTCCCTGCCGGTTGCAAAGTGGAACTTGTTGCCTCGGAAGAAACTTTCCCCGATCTGGTGAACCCGGTGCAGATGAACTTTGATACCCAGGGCCGCCTCTGGATTTCTGCCTGGCCGAGTTATCCTGAACTCACGCCGACGACAAAGGTCTTCGACAAGCTGCTGGTTTTTGATCTTGATCCCAAGACTGGCAAGGCCACCAAATGCTCAACTTTCATTGACGGATTGAACTGCCCCACCGGTTTCCAGTTTTATAAGGACGGAGTGCTCGTCATGCAGTCGCCGGACATGTGGTTCGTGCGCGATACCGATGGTGACGGCAAGGCCGACTGGAAAGAGCGCGTTGTCCACGGACTTGATGCGGCGGATTCTCACCATGAAACCAACTCCATCTGTTATGAACCCGGCGGCGCGGTTTACTTCAGCGACGGCGTCTTCCACCGCACCAACGTGGAAACTTACAACGGCCCCATCCGCAATGTGAACGGCGCGATCTATCGCTTCGAGCCGCGCACGAACAAGTTCGAGCGCTACATCCCATACAACTTCGCCAATCCGCACGGCCGTGTCTTTGACTACTGGGGTAATGATTTCGTCACCGATGCCACGGGCAATTCCAACTACTTCGGCCCCGGCTTCAGCGGGCACCTCGACACCGGCGCCCATCCCAATTATCACGAATTTTGGAAGCGCCCATCGCGTCCGTGTCCCGGCACGAACATTCTTACCAGCCGGCATTTCCCTGATGAATGGCAGGGCCAGTTCCTGAACACGAACGTCATCAGCTTCCAGGGCATCTTCCGCGCGAAGCTCAGCGAAGAAGGTTCTGCCATCAAAGGTGAGACCATCGAGCCTCTCGTCGAGGGCGACATCAACGCCAACCCGAACTTCCGTCCCTCCGGCGTCACTGTTGCGCCCGACGGTTCCATTTATTTCATGGACTGGTCGCAGATGCTCATCGGCCATCTTCAGCATCACCTTCGCGATCCGAACCGCGACCACCAGCATGGCCGCATCTATCGCATCACTTATCCTGCGCGTCCGCTTCTGGTTCCCAAGAAAATCTACGGCGAGCCTGTCGAGGCTTTGCTCGAACTCCTCAAAGAACCCGAGAACGACGTGCGCATGAGAACACGCATTGAGCTTGATGGACGCGATAGCAAAGCCGTTATCGCCGCTGTGCAGAAATGGGAGATGGGTTTAAACAAGACGGACAAGGACTACGAACACAACCGCCTCGAAGCCCTCTGGATTCATCAGCGGCACAATGTCGTGAACACCGACCTCCTCGGTGCCGTAATCAAATCGCCTGATCCTCGCGCCCGCGCCCAAGCAGTGCGTGTGCTCTGCTACTGGCGTGACCGTGTGCCCGGCGCGCTGAATGCGCTGGCGCTCACCATGAAGGATGAAAGCCCCCGCGTGCGACTTGAAACCGTTCGCGCCCTGAGCTTCTTCAGCGGTGAAGAAGCTGAGCGCGCCCAGGACATCGCCTTTGATGCAGAGAAGCTGCCGATGGATGAGACGCTCAAGTATTGTTACGGAGAAACCATGAAGCAGCTTCAGACTCTGGTGCTGCCAAAAGATCCTGCAAAGCTCGCGTCCGTGCTCGCGAAAATGAGCGCCGCTGAACTTAATGCCCGCACGCAGACCGAGCCGGTGCTGCTCGCCCGACTGGAGCGTCGCGACTACGATGTTGCCACCCGCCAGCAGGTCATCGCGAATCTCGTCGCACTGCACAAGACGGACAAGCTGACCGAGATCATCGCGAACTTGTCCAGCCTTGATGCGAAAGGCAACGAAGCCGCCGCCGCTGAGCTGGTGAAAGTGCTCGTCACTTCCACGCCTGGTGAGTTGGCCAAGGCCCGCGCCGCGCTGGTGAATCTCGCGAAGTCGGCCAAAGGCCACGCTGTCCGCAAAGGCGGCTGGGCGGGCACCATCATCGCCGACGGCAAAGCGGACACTGCGTGGAATGAAGCCGCTGCTCCGCAAGAGCGTGAATCGCTCATCATGGCGATCACGGCTATCACTGATCCCGCCCTGCGCGCCCAGTTCCAGCCGAAGCTCGCGGAACTCGCCGCCAGCGCGAACGGCGCCACCTTGAAGGCCATCCTCACCGCGCTGCCTTTGATGGGGGCGCAGAACGCCAAGGCCAACTTCCCCGTGCTGGCAAAGCATCTGATTGACGGCCATGAGCGCAACGCCGCCGCTGCGGCCATCCTCGCGTTGCCGCGTGACAGTTGGGACAAGGCTCAAGCGATGCCGGTTGCCCAGAGTATTCTGGCTTATGCGAAGTCGCTTGATGAAAACCAGCGCAAGGGCCAGGACTTTATCGAGCTCAACCAGCTCGGCATGGAGATGGCCTCCGTCGCGGGCGATGCTGCGTTGCGCAGGGAATTGCGCGGACTGGGCGTGTCCACCTTTGTCATCAAGACCGTGCAGGAACAGATGCGCTACGACACCCAGCGCATCATCGTTGAGGCGGGCAAGCCTTTTGAAATCATCCTCGATAATGCTGACCTCATGCCGCATAACCTTGTCATCGTGGAACCCGGTCAGCACATGACTGTTTCCACCGCCGCCATGACCATGACACTGACCGAGGTGGACAAGAAGGACAAGCGCAAGCGGCAATACCTTCCCAAAAGCCACAATATCCTCGAAGCGACGCGCCTCATCGAACCTGGCCAGAAGGAGACGATCAAGCTCGAGGCACCGAAGAAAGAAGGCGTCTATGAATACGTCTGCACCTTCCCCGGCCACGGCATTCTCATGTGGGGCGCGCTTGTCGTGAGCAATGATGTGGACGCCTATCTTGCCGCGCATCCGACCTTCACGCTGCCAGCTCCGGGCGCACCGATGCCGCAGTAAAGTATCTCATCACAAATGATCAACCGGCGGACAGGGACGGACTGACGCCGGTTTTTTTATTTTTGGCTCAGCAGCCGGAACTGCTTTTGATAGCGCAGAGGCGTCAAGCCCATGTGTTTCTGGAAATGCTGAGTGAAGGCGCTTTGATCCCAGAAGCCCAAATCCCGGGCCACGATGTTGATTTGTGAATTCCCATGTTGCAGGACTTCGCATGCCGCCTGGATGCGGAGCTTCATCATGAACGCCTGGGGGCTGCTGTTGAAGGTTTCGAGGAACTTGCGGTGCAACTGCCTTGAGGAGAGATGCACGATGGTGGCGAGTTTTTCCACGGTGATGCGCTTACGGAAGTTTTCCCGGATGTAGGATATGGCCAGATCAATCTGGAGGTAGGGCTGGAGCACTGCCTTCTTTTCCTCATAGCTTTGGGTGGTGCCCATGACGCCGATGACCCGGCCCCGCGTGTCGCTCACCGGCAGCTTGTTGGTGATGAACCAGTCGGGGATGCCCTGCTGGTTAAAGAACAACTCCACGATGTTCAGCTTGGGCCGCCCGGTAATCATGACTTCCGTGTCGTCCACGCGGAAATGCTCCGCAAGACGCTGCGGGAAAATATCGAAGTCGTTTTTCCCAATGATGCCCGATTCCTCAGCGAAACCAAAGCGCTCAAAGAAAAGACGGTTTACCGCGACGAATCGGAAGTGCCGGTCCTTTGAGAAGAAGACGACTCCCGGCATGTGGTCGAAGAGTTTTTCAAATCCTTCCCCGAGCGCGATGTTCTTGAGAAAATTATCGCGCAGATTCGAATCCGCTATTTTTTTTGTCTTGGTAACGGAGCGGGGCATGGACTGATTTAACACAAAATTACTCGTGAAGGAAGCGTCAATTCCGCATCAGTTTTTTTCGTTTCTGACCGTCCAGGCTTTGAAATCATAAACCCGTCTGGCGTCTCCGAGCATGAGAGTGAGCGGACCTTGGTTGGGCTGGAAGGCGTTGCTGGTTTCCAGAAGGTTGAATCGCGAGTAATCCAGCAGCTTGCCGTCCACAAGGCACTGGTCTTTCAATGGCGCATCCATGGGCTTCCATGTCAGATCAAGCGTGCGGCCTTTGAGGTTGGTGAAGGTGAGCCGCGGCGGGCTGGAGTTTGTTTTGTCGGTGATCTTCGTTTTGCTGAGGAGCGCGTCGCCGAAGCGTTGCAACTCGGCATCCGTCCCGCCGCCCGCGTAAGTCGCGATCGGTGCGGTCTCCAAAATCCATCCCCCGCGTGGCGCATCGCAATCATAGAGATCGAGCATTTCCCTGGTGATTGGTGGGCCCCACTTTGCGGGCTGGGTGTAGCGGAAAGCGAAGAGCATGCTACCGCCGTGACAGATGATCCAGCCATCGCGCGCGGTGCGTTTTAGGATGGCACCGCTCTGGGTGAAGGGCGCGTGACTCTTCCAGAACCCGTATTCTTCCGGCACATCATAGACGCCCAGAAGCGTGCCTTCATGCTGCATGGTTTCGCAATAGGGATTTTCGCCATAAGCAAAGGCGTTCAGGATTTTTTCTTTGGGCCTGCGGCGGTTTTCCTGGATGAAGGTGAAGGTGCTGCTCGGTTTGTCGCTGATCCATTTCAGCATGGTGCGGCGGCATTCTTTGTAAAGAAAGTCGCTGAAGGCCGAGCCGTCCTCCCGCTGGCTGGCCAGACCGTAGCCGCAGGTAAACCACGCCATTTTCCAGACCTTGGTATTCCCGGCGAGATGCGTGGCGAGCACCAGACGGTCATCCGGCAGGGAAGCCTGCCAGGCTGGCAGCCAGTCAACTGGCAATGTGTGTCCGGGATGGGCCAGCCAGTAAGTCTGCGGCGCATGGCCCAGAAACGCGGGACGGTCACCGCCAAAGAATAGGTAGGCCATCCCGCTGGTGGAACTGCTGGCGTCAGGACTGAGATTGAGCGAGCCCCAATACTTTCCGCGACCCGCCGAGCTGATGTGATAGCCGTGAAACCAATGCGCGCCAGTTTGCACCAGCATAAAATCGAGCGTCAACCGCGCGGCAGTGCCGAGCTTTTCTTCACGGGCGAACTCCGCGATCATCCGCGCCGGGCCGAAATCGGTGCCGTAGTAAACAGGGGCGTCATATTCGCTGGCGTTGCGACTGGTGGTGTCGTTAAAAATGCGCATCAGCCAGCCCGCGCAGTTTTTTTGAATCTTCGCGGCGTTGTTGCCATCCTTGTCCACAAGGTCGGGCCACTCCTGCGCCGCCAGCCAGCCGGAGCCATCCCGCATCAGCTCATAGTTCATGGAGACGCCAATCGGTTTGGTATAACTCCAATTCGCTGCAAGGGCCTTGACCTTGGCTTTCATGGCTGGTGTGAACTTTTCCCGATTGAGAAGATAGCCGTGCATCACCGCGTGGAGATTAAACGGATCGGGCTTGGCCTTGAGCGTCGCATTGAGCATCCGGTCAATCGTTTTCAGGGTGCCGGGGATGTCCGTGCCCGCCTGAAGCCGGGCTGCGTGAAAGGGCATCGCTTCCTTGGGAAAATTCGGGTTCGCGGGTGAAAGCGTGGCGAAGAGCTGCACGGCGGCGGCGGCGCGTTCGGCGTAGTTTTTCCCTGTGATCCTTCCATCGGGAACCGATGTGGATTGCGCGGCCATTGGCAAACAAGCGAGCGCCAGCAGTGCGGTGGCGCAAAAGATAGATTTCATGACCACTCGTTTGCCCTGACATTGCGCCGCGTCAAATTGATACACCCGGTTATAGGAAATATCCGTATATATCATGACTGATTTAACATAAAAAATGTCAGTGAGGATAATGTTTAAATCGCGTTGTATTTACCGTCCACTCTTAATCACCGTCTTATTATGCGCCATATCATTCTTAATCTCTCCCTCGTCTTCGCCATTGTGCTTCTGTCCGGTCTGTCATCCGCTGCTGACAAGATGCCGCAGACGCGTCCGATTCGCGTTCTCTTTATTAAAGAGGACACTTCCCGCACCGGTAATGCCGTGCCGCTTCTCATGGAAAAGCTCGGGCGCGATGCGATCTTTTTTGATTCGCTAAAGGCGGCGGATGCGATGAACCCGGAGATGCTCGCACACTATGACGTGGTGTTGCTGGATTCCGCGCAGAAGCTGACCGATGACCAGACCAAGGTGCTGGGGGGCTTCGCCCAAGGTCGCGCAGCGGTCATCAGAAAGAGCCTCGAGCCCGAGGCATCAAAGCCGGACTTTGCGCAGACCATGCGCGGAGAAATTCTGGCAGCGGCAGGGGAGAAGACCGTGAAAGAGTGGGAGGCCTTTGTGGCGCAGCGTGAAGCGGAGAAGCGTGAACCGCATCCGATGGTGGCCAACTACGAGAATCGTCCGAAACCCATCACGTTCCAGCATCCGTTCGATGTGAAGGGCAGCATGGAGCGCACCCAGGTTCCGGCGGACATGAGGCTGGAATATTTCGCAGGTCACCCGGACATTGCCAAGCCCATCGCTTTCGCGTGGGATGAACGCGGAAGGCTCTGGGTTGCGGAGACACGCGATTACCCTCACGGCGTGGTCCCCGGCGGCGAGGGGAATGACGACATCAAAATCTGCGAGGACACCGATGGCGATGGTCGCGCGGACAAGTTCACCGTCTTCGCGGATCACCTGAACCTGCCAACCAGCATTACGTTCTCGAACGGTGGCATCATCGTGGCGCAGCCGCCTCAACTGATTTTCCTCAAGTCCTCCAAAGGGGATGACCATGCCGACATCCGCACCGTCCTCATGGATGCGTGGCGTGTGCATGACACCCATGCGCAAGCCAGCAATCTCAAATACGGTCTGGACAACTGGATCTACGGCTCGGTCGGATACTCCGGGTTCAGCGGCATGGTCGGCGGGAAGATGCATGAGTTCGCCATGGGATCCTATCGCTTCCGGCCCGACGGTTCGCAGATCGAGTTCCTGCATCAGTTCACGAACAACACCTGGGCGCAGAGCGCGAACGAAGCTGGCGACCAGTTTGGTGGCACGGCGAACGGCGCGCCCATCTTTTATGGTGGCATTCCGGCAACCGCGTTCCCCGAAGGCGCGCACGGCATGACCGCGAAGAAAATCAACCTCGTGGAAAAAGCCCATGCCATCACGCCGAACTACCGCCAGGTGGATGTGATGGGCGGCTATACCGCGGCGGCAGGCTCCAACTTCATCTATTCCGCCAACATGCCTGCACGGATGCAGGGCCAGGCGATGGTCTGTGAACCGACCATGAAAATCCTCTCGCTGATGGATGTGCAACCGGATGGCGCCGGATACAAGGCCGGCGACGGGATGAACCTCCTTGCCAGTTCAGATGAATGGATGTCGCCCGTTCATGCCGAGGTCGGCCCCGATGGCGCGGTCTGGGTGGCTGACTGGCAGAACTTCATCATTCAGCACAACCCCACGCCCAGCATCGAACTCGGCGGATTCAAAGGCGAGACCGGTTCCGGTGGAGCGCACAAGAATGATCTGCGAGACCACGAGCGCGGACGCATCTATCGGGTCGTCTGGGAGAAGGCCACCAAGCCGGCGATCACTTCTCTCAAGGGTGCCACTCATGCGCAGCTCGTAACCGCGTTGAATAATGACACACAATTCTGGCGATTGAAGGCGCAGCAAATGCTCATCGAGGGCAAGGCTGCCGATGTCGCTCCCGAATTGAAAAAGATGGTCGCCGCCAATGACGGCAGCATCGGTGCCATTCACGCGCTGTGGACCCTGGATGGACTCGGCCTGCTTGATGAAGCCACACACAAGACCGCGCTTTATGCCAAAGATGCCCGCCTCCGTCGCAATGCGGTGCGTGCGCTCGGCACCGATGCGAAATCGCCGTCCCTCTACTTCGGCTCCGGAGTTATGACCGATCCCGATCCCATCACGCGGCTGGCCGCTCTGGTGAAGCTCAGCGACTTCCCGACCACGAAGGAAATCGTCACGCTGGTGCGCAAGCTCAACACGGACAAACTTGTGCGGGAAGACGAGTGGCTTCTCGAAGCCGCCAAGATGCTTGCGAAAAAACACAATGCGGCGGCCTACAAAGAAGGGCCGAACCTTCTGCCGAATCCTGGTTTGGAGACACTCGCCGCAGACGGTCTGCCGCAAGGCTGGTCGCGCCGGGATTATAACGAGAACGCCACCACCAAAGGAGCCAAGTGGGAGATCGTGAGCGGGAAGGATAACGTCCACGGTGGCGAGCACGCGCTGCGCTGCATCGCCAAGGGCAAAGAATCCGCCGACACCAGCTTCTTTGCCGATGTGCCGCTCAAGCCCAACACGGAATACAAGCTCAGTGCCTGGGTCAAGGCCCATGCTTTCCGTGGTGCGGCCAGTATGAACGACCACATCAACCGCCCCCAGACCGAGATCATCGGTCGCGACACCAAGGGCTGGCGCGAGGTGGAGGTCATCTATAACAGCGGCAAGAACCC
>JAYVZW010000551.1:0-8477 GCA_043783015.1 Verrucomicrobiota bacterium | reverse complement strand
CCGGGTGCGGTCAGCATGATTATAATTCATAGTATTGAAGAAATAAGAATTGGCGAGCCTGTAAATTTTCAACAATGGCGCTACATCATGTGTTACGGGCAACGAGAGAGGAATAAGTCACTATGGGCTGCTTGTTGGTATCGGCCCAGAGCAAGGTGCCTGACGGCAGCGAAAATGTCTGATTGCCAGGATTGTTGGCCACCTGAATGGTGACCGTGGCCACGCTGGCGTTTTTGACGGTGGCACCGGGAAAGGTCGTGGTCGCGATGAACTGGGTGTTCACATGATAAACCACAAATGGATCAGTCGCAGTTTTCATCTCGTTGCCCTGATCGTCGAAATAACGGACCGGCCTCGCGACACCTGGATTGGCCGTCAGAGCATTGAAATCCGACTGTTGCGCCTGATTGATGATGGCCTGAGCAATATGAGATCCCACCGAGTAATTGATGGACTGCCGAAAGATGTTCATTCCCTGCGGCAAAAGGGACATGATGGTGACAATGGCTCCCGCCACAATTCCCACGGCCAGTGCGATTTCGACCAAGCTGAAGCCATCTGACATCCGCTGGAGAATGCCCGGAGGTCTTGAGTTGCAGCGTTGAACATTCATGGCGGCGTGTTTAATTTAACTACTTAATGAGCCGTGCGCTGTCGGGTTGCTTTTTCCAAGCGAGTATTTAACATCGTAAATGATTTCCGCATGAAGATCAATGTATTTCATGCTCGACAACCATCCCTAATTAGTGCAGGTATGAAGCCATGCCTCTCTTGAATCTTCTTTCTTCCGTGGACCAGGTTGCCGCACGCCTGCGTTCGGAACTTCAGGGCAAAATCTGGACGGGAACCATGCCGGGGGTGCTCCGGCTAGAAAGTGAACTGGGAGTCAACCGCAAAACAGTGGAGGCAGCACTGCGACAGTTGGAAAATGAAGGATTTCTGCTTGGACAGGGGCCAGGCCGCAAGCGCCTCATCACCAAAAAAGGAAAAAGGGGCAATGCAAGTCCGATGCGGGTGGCCATCCTGGATTACGAAAAAGAAGTTAACCAGCACTTGGGATATGGAGTGCATCTCCGACACGAGCTATTGGAGGCCGGACATACTGTCTTTTCCGGAACAAAAACCTTGGTTGATCTGGACATGGATGTGAAACGCGTTGCTCGTTATGTGCGGAGAATTCCGGCGGATGTCTGGATCGTGTATTCAGGCTCGCACGATGTTCTCAAATGGTTCGCAAGTGGCTCCAAGCCGACCTTTGCTATATTTGGCCAGAGAGCCGGTCTGAGGATTGCCTCCGTGGGGCCGGACAAGCCGTCCGCCATGGCTGCAGCGATCAGGGAATTAATCGCACTCGGCCATCGCCGGATCGCGCTTTTGTGCCGCAGGGATAGACGGCTCCCGCAACCAGGTAGAACTGAGCAGGCTTTTCTGAACGAGCTTGCGGCACACGGCATCACCACTGGTGAATACAATTTGCCAGACTGGGACGATACCATTGAGGGCTATCATAAAGTGCTGCATTCGCTTCTTCATGTGACTCCACCCACAGCCCTCATAGTGGACGAGGCGCCGCAATTTGTCGCCGCACTCCAGTTTCTCGCCAGTCGGGGAATTCGGGTGCCTGAAAAAATTTCGCTGGTCTGCACGGATCCTGATCCCGCCTTTATCTGGTGCCAGCCATCCATCGCCCATATACAGTGGAATTCCAATCCGCTCGTCCGTCGTGTCGTGCGTTGGGCGGCCAACGTGAGCAAAAATCGCTCTGACGTGCGTCAAAGTTTCATTCCCGCCAACTTCGTCACCGGAGGCACCATAGGCCCTGCGCCTCGAAGCTGAAAAGGCTGTCGCGGCGTGCTCGCATGATGATCAGGTCAGCATGCTCCTGACCAGATTTCCCGCGACATTGGTAAGCCGCATGTTCAACCCCTGGAATTTGACGCTCAGTTGCGTGTGTTCAAAGCCCAGCAGATGCAGCAGCGTGGCATGAAGGTCGTTCACATGAACGGGATCGCGCGTGACATTGAAGCCGAACTCGTCACTTTCACCGAACGTAATCCCCGGTTTCATGCCCCCGCCCGCGAACCACATGGTGAAGCAATTCGGATGATGATCGCGCCCGTCGCTGCCGCTTTGCACCATCGGCGTGCGGCCAAATTCCCCACCCCAGATCACGAGCGTGTCCTCCAGCAAGCCGCGCTGCTTCAGGTCGCTCACCAGTGCGGCGCAGGGCTGGTCGGTGAGTTTGCTTTGTTCCTTCAGCCCCTTGGTCAGGCCGCCGTGATGATCCCATGCCTCATGGAATAACTGCACAAAGCGCACACCGCTTTCGACAAGTCGCCGCGCCAGCAGGCAGTTATTGGCGAATGAAGGTTCGCCGGGTTTGGCACCATACATGTCCAGCACATGTTTCGGCTCGCGCGAGATGTCCATCAACTCTGGCGCGGTGTGCTGCATCCGGTAGGCCAGTTCAAAATTGCTGATGCGCGCCGCGATCTCGGGATCGCCAACCACGCCGAGCCGCTCCTCATTGAGTTGCTTCAACACATCAATGGTATCGCGCTGAGTCGCATCGTCCACGCCCTTGGGATTACCCAGAAAAAGCACCGGATCGCCCGCGCTGCGGAACGGCACTCCCTGATAAATGGTTGGCAGGAAGCCGCAGCCAAAATTCGACTGACCGCCGCTCGCGCCCTTCTGCCCGCTTTGCATCACCACATAGCCAGGCAAATCCCTGTTCTCCGTTCCGAGTCCATAAAGAGTCCATGCGCCAAAACTCGGCCTGCCGAAAATCTGCGTGCCGGTGCTCATCAATATCTGTGCAGGCGCATGATTGAAGGCATCGGTCTTCATCGAGCGCACAATTGTGAGATCATCCGCAACCTTGGAAAGGTGCGGCAGCAGTTCACTGATTTCCGCGCCGGATTTTCCGTGACGCGCGAACTTGTATTTCGGTCCGAGCAGTTTGCTATTGGGATTGATGAACGCGGAACGATAGCCCTTGAGCAATTCCGGCGGCGGAAGCTTGCCGTCCCATTTGGCAAGCTCGGGTTTGTTGTCGAACAGTTCCAGGTGACTCGGCGCGCCGCCCATGAAAAGGTAGATCACGCGCTTGGCCTTGGCAGGAAAATGCGGCGTTTTCACTGCGAGCGGATTCGCCGTGCCGGAGGCGGCGAAGGCATTGCGCTCCATCATGCTGAGCGCGGCCAGGCCGGCCATACCGACGCCGCATTCCTTGAGAAACCAGCGCCGCTTGCGGTAGAGGGAGTATTCGGAAAGAAGTTCGCGTTGCAAGTTCATGTCATTCCTTGGTGATGGTTTCGTCGAGATTCAACAGCACGCGCGCGACGATGCTCAGTGCATTTACAGAATCGGGATTCTTGGCTGCGGCCGTTCGCGTGTCCTGCCGCTGCAACAGATCCAGCAAAGCCTTCAACTCCCTGGCATTCGGCTCGCGTGAAGTGCACAATTTAAAACCGTGGGCGATGCGTGCCGCGTCGTCGGCACCATGCTGGCGCATCCGTTCCGCGAGCGCCTTCGCCGCCACCATGCTCATCGTTTCGTTCAGTGTCATCAAGGCCTGCATCGGCGTGTTTGATTTGTTCCGGCGCACACAACTGGTCTCGCCGGTGGGCGCATCGAACGCGCTGAGGAAAGGATAAGGCGTCGAGCGACGCCGGAGCACATACACCGCACGACGGAATTGATTATTGTCCTCATCCACCTTCCATGGAAAGGGCGCGTAGCTCGCAGGCTTTTCAAAAAGATAAGCAGGCGCAGGCGGCATCACCGCGCGTCCGCCCACTGCTGGATTCAACAGGCCGCTCACTGCAAGCTGGACGTCGCGCACCACCTCGCCCTCGACGCGGAAGCGCGGACCGCGCGCCAGCAGGCGATTGAGCGGATCGCGCGCCAGTTTCTCGGGCGTCAACCGGCTGTCTTGCTGGTAGGTCGCGCTGGTGACGATGAACCGGTGCAGCGACTTCACACTCCAGCCGCCATCCATGAATTCGCACGCGAGCCAGTCAAGCAGCTCGGGATGACTGGGAGTCTCCCCTTGCGTGCCGATGTCCTCCGGTGTCGCCGTGAGGCCGGTGCCGAAATATGACTGCCAGATACGATTCACGAATGCCCGCGCAGTGGTGGGAGATTTCCGGTCCACGAGCCATTTGGCAAACGTCAGCCTCGTGCCATCAGAATTTTTGGGCAGAGGATTCAGCACCGCCGGGACGCCCGCACTGACCTTGTCGGCAGGGCTTAAAAAGTCTCCGCGCTTTAACACGCTGGTCATGCGCGGCTCATCGCGTTTGTCGAGCACGAGCGTCGTCGTGCCTTCGGGATGCTGCTTCCAGACGGATTCGATTTCGTCATTCACCGCTTTCCATTCCGGCACTGTCGTGCGCCAATAGCTGAACATCGCGGCGTTCTGTTCCGCCGTTCGTTTCTCTCGCGGCAGGCTGAGCGCATCTCGCACGGCTTTCGGTAAGGGGTCAGCCTTGGCGTCCGCCGCCGTGGTGCAACTAATGCGGAATCGTCCGAGGTTCATCGTCTGCAAGTCGTCGCTGTTCCAACCGCCATGATGCATTTTCGGACTAATCAGAAGCTTCAATCCCTTGGTCGCATCCACCGGCTTCTCGCAGATGAAGACCGCCTTGCGCGGCTGATTGCGGAGCACCGGCCCGGCATCAATGCCCCATGCAGTGTCGTCCTTGCCATCAATGGCATAGCTGGCTGGCCCCGTCACTCGCTTGTCCTTTTCTGCGTCCTTGTCGCGGGCGTAAGCAACCAATGGCGTGTTTTCAGCCTCGCCAAAATCTGACGTCGCACTGGCAAATTTCACCGGCTGCGCTTTGGCCTTTGGATCATCGAGCGGTTTGGTCTGAACCACGAACTCGCTCAAGGCGCAGACGCCCTTTTGAGAACGTCCGGGACCATAGGCTGGCAGATTCGCATCGTTCAACAACTCAAGGCGAAACGCAGTGATGGTTACGTCCTTCATCTCGATCTCAAAAGTCGGCATTGATTTCGTCGGCGCGTAGCTCTGAGCGAAAAAGCTTCCGTCTGGTTGCAGGAGAAACTTTTGTCCCGCTGTCGAATCGTCGATGAACGGGGCCTGGAGAACGTGCCATTCGGGCTGGTCGTTGGTGACAGTTTGTTCCCACGCCGTCATGCGCGGCTCCCAATCCTGAGACTCGTGTTTCAGCTTCGCCTCAAGCTCCGCAATGCGCTGCAAAACTTGCGCGCGCTGTTGCAGTTCCGTAGAAGCATAAACGGTGCGCCATGGCTCGTTGTCGTTGTTCAGAAAAGCGAACATCTGATAGTATTCCTGCTGCGTGATCGGATCGTATTTGTGGTTGTGGCACTGGCAGCAGTTGATGGAGAGACCGAGGACACTTTTACCGATGGCGTCCATGCGGTCGAATATCGATTCCATTCTGAACTGCTCCGGGTTCGCGCCGCCCTCTTCATTCACCATGGAGTTGCGGAGAAAACCGGTCGCGACAATCTGATCCTGCGTCGCGTTCGGCAACAGATCGCCGGCGATTTGTTCAATGATGAACTTGTCATAAGGCAGGTCGCGATTGAAGGCGTTGATGACCCAGTCGCGGTAAAACCAGATGTAGCGCAGCGGATCTTTTTCGTAGCCGTTTGAATCCGCATAGCGCGCGGCATCGAGCCATTGGCGACCCCAGCGCTCGCCATAGTGTGGCGACGCCAGAAGCTTTTCGACGACCGCATTGTAGGCTTGCGGTGAATGGTCTTTCACAAACGCATCCACTTCATCGGGAGATGGCGGAAGGCCGGTGAGGTCGAGATACAACCGGCGGATTAGTTTCTCCGGCGCGGCGGCGGGCGACATCTCCAACCCTTCCTGCTTTAACCTGGCCTCAATGAATGCGTCCACTGGATGAGGAGACTTCGCTTCAGCAGGCGGCGCAGGTTTCTCAGGCGGCTTGAATGCCCAATGCGTCGCATAGGGCGCGCCGTCCTTGATCCACTGGCGCAATTTTTCGAGATCCGCGGGCTTGACCGTTTTCTTTTCCTTGGGCGGCGGCATGACTTCGTCACTGTCCTCCGTGATGATGCGGGCAATGATCGCGCTCTTTTCCGGGTTGCCGGCAATGAAGGCCGCCTCTTCCGATTTGCCGCCCTTCAGCGCGACCTCGCGCGAATCCAGCCGCAACTTGCCCTTGCGCGAGCCATCGTCATTGCCGTGGCAGTGAAAACAATACTCGGACAGAATCGGCTGGATGTCGCGATTGTAGTCTACATTCCCAGCACGACTGCTGGACACGATGAACAAACTGATTGGATAAATGATGCGCTTGAACGTGAGGGTCATGTGTAAACGGCATTCGGATATTGGTTCGAGAACCCTGGGGTTATACGATGCTGCAATCCGTGAAAATAGGATAACCGGATAGCTACGGTTTTCTATCTTTAACAATCAACTTTTTGCGGCTTGAACCTTGCCGCTTGACCCTTTATGAAACACACACTCTCGTCCCCTTGTCCGCACATGCGCATCCTCCTTACCACCACCAGTTATCAAGACACTCCCGGCGATCATCATGCGCTGCTTGCGGCGCAGGGCTACGAAGTTCACCGCGAGCGCGGGCCGTTGCCGGAGAAGCGGATGCTGGAGCTTGCGGGGGACTTTGACGCCTTCCTCTGCGGCGACGACGAGATCAGCAAGGCCGTGCTCGACAAGTCACTGCCACGGCTCCGCGTCATCAGCAAATATGGCATCGGCCTCGACAAGATCGACGTGGCGGAATGCACCGCACGGAAGTTGCCCGTGCTCTTTACTCCCGGCGTAAATCATACCACCGTCGCCGAGCACACCTTCTGCCTCCTGCTGGCACTGGTTCGCAATCTCGTGGACTCGGCCAATTCCGTGCGTGCCGGACAATGGAAGCGCGTCACCGGCCACGAAATCTGGAACAAGACCATCGGCATCGTCGGATTGGGACGCATCGGCCAGGAAGTCGCCAAGCGCGCCATCGCTTTCGGCATGAAAGTCCACGGTCTCGACATTCCGCAATACTGGCCCAAAGCCTTTGCAGACGATCATGGCATTACGCAGCACGAGCAGATTGAGACCATGCTGCCGCACCTCGACGTCCTCAGCCTCCACGCAAATCTGAGCGATTCCACACGTCATCTGGTGAATGCAGCACGCATCGCGCTGTGCAAACAGGAACTCCTGGTGGTGAACACCTCCCGCGCCGAGCTCGTCCACATGCCGGATATGATCGCTGCGCTGGACGCCAACAAACTTGGCGGCTACGCCACGGATGTGCTCGACGAAGAACCACCTCCAGCCGATCACCCGCTGCTGAAACATTCCAAGGCGCTCATCACCCCGCACATCGGCAGTCGCACCTACGAAAGCGTCCCCAGACAGGCCATGCGCGCCACGTTAAATCTGGTGAATTTTCTGAAGGGCGAAAAGGACTTCATTCAAGCGAACAAATTCTAAAATTATGGCCGTCCCTGACTATCAGTCTTTAATGCTCCCGCTGCTTGCGTATGCGGCTGACAAAAAATCCGAGTTGTCTGTTGGCGTGGTGATGGACGAACTCGGATCTCGCCTCGAGCTGTCAGATGAAGATCTCAAGGAAATGCTTCCAAGTGGACTTCAATCCACTTTTGTAAATCGAGTGTCGTGGGCTGTTGTCTACATGAAGAAAGCAGGACTCTTGCAGGCGACTCGGCGTGGCTTCTTCCAAATTACTGAGAGAGGTGCCGCCCTGCTCAACACAAAACCAACTCAAATTAACAACCAAGTTCTGCGCAAGTATCCTGAATTCAATCAATTCCAAAGCCGAAAAAATATTGAAAACAAGAGGTCATCTGAAAGTAAGGACTACGCGCCGGAATTAAAACTTTCCACGCCCTCCGAATCGCTTGAGGAGGCTTATCAAAGCCTGCGTGATGAATTGTCAGATGAAATGCTCGACAAGCTCAAGCGGGTAAGCCCGGCATTCTTTGAGCGCATCGTCGTCGAACTACTTGTGAAGATGGGCTATGGTGGCTCGTTGAGTGATGCTGGGCGTGCAATTGGTCGCAGCGGTGACGGCGGAATTGACGGCATTATCAAGGAAGACAAACTGGGCCTCGACGTAATTTACATTCAGGCAAAACGCTGGGATGCAAACTCGGTGGGACGGCCTGATATCCAGCAATTTGCTGGAGCCTTGCAAGGTCAGCGCGCGTCAAAAGGCATCTTCATTACAACATCCCGATTCACCGAGGATGCAAAGAGCT
The DNA here is from genome assembly GCA_043783015.1 of Verrucomicrobiota bacterium. GTDB lineage: Bacteria > Verrucomicrobiota > Verrucomicrobiia > Verrucomicrobiales > Verrucomicrobiaceae > VFKE01. The sequence goes on along the minus strand of JAYVZW010000551.1, from coordinate 209 downwards.
TTGTTTCCCAGATCGGAAGCAAGATCGTTCTCATCGACGGTGAGCAACTTGCGCAGTTGATGATAGATCACGATGTTGGAGTTTCGACTGCCGCAACCTATTTCGTAAAACGCCTTGATTCAGATTACTTTAGCGAAGGTGCATAAGCCTTAGTGCGTGATGATTGACCCACAGCAATTTTAAGTTGATAATCCCCATATGATCACCGT
>JAYVZW010000550.1:0-2827 GCA_043783015.1 Verrucomicrobiota bacterium | reverse complement strand
ATCGTCACCCACATCGCCACCGCCACCGCGAAGCTGGACAAGCTGCGCGCCTCCGCCGAACGCACCATCGCCCTGCTCAAAGAACGCCGCGCCGCCCTGATCGCGGCCGCGGTGACCGGAAAGATTTCAGTGGATGCAAGCACCCCAAAATCAAACTAAGCTACACCAGCCATGCACATCGCTTCTCTCCGACTCAAAAATTTCAAGTGCTTTACGGAACGGGAATTCCTTTTCCGCCCCGGTTTCAATCTGATTGTCGGGGAAAATGGCAGCGGCAAAACCAGCGTTCTGGATGCGCTGGCCGTTGCCTCTGGCTCATGGCTTCTGGGGCTTTCCAAGTATAGCAAGTATTGCGCGACGCGTTCCATCTTTACCGAAGAGGTTCGACTCCAAGCCTTGGAGAAAGAGAAACGCATTCGATATGAAAGGCACTTCCCCGTATCCGTGAAGGCCAAGGGCACGGTTGGCAGCAGGAATCTCGAATGGGAAAGAACGCTGGACGGTGCCAATGGCAGAACCACCGCCAGAGCGGCGGCAGAGCTGAAGAAACTGGGCCAGAACATGGGTAAGAAGGCCATGAACGGGGAGAAGGTGACCCTTCCGCTCGTCTCATACTACGGCACCGGCCGTGTGTGGCAGCAGCCCCGTGACCTCAAAGCCCACCGTGTCAGCGCCGCGTCGAAGGCCGCCACAAGTGTTTTTCATGGATACCTGAACAGCCACGATCCTCGCGCCAGTGCGGCGGATCTCTTCCGATGGATACAGACGCAGCAGTTCATCGCCCTGGAAGAAGGCCGAACACCTGTTGAACTCCAAGTCGTTAAGAAAGCCGTTTTGGGATGCCTGGATGGGGGCAAGAGTCTGTATTTCTCGGTCAAGATGGCTGATCTTGTCGTTGAGATCGAAAATCAGGGGCGGCAGCCGTATAACAACTTGAGCGACGGCTATCGGAACATGATCGCGATGGTCGGCGACATCGCGTTCAAGGCGGTGACTCTGAATCCTCACCTCGGAATCAAAGCGGCAGTCGAGACGCCGGGTATTGTGCTGATCGATGAACTGGACCTGCATCTGCACCCGAAATGGCAGCGTCGTGTTATTGACGACCTGAAGCGCACGTTTCCCGCCATGCAGTTCATCTGCAGTTCCCACTCGCCCTTTCTCATTCAATCACTGGAAGACGGTGAACTGGTAATGTTGAGCGCTCACACAGAAGAGCCGGATTACGCTGGAAAACCTATCGAAGATATTGTGGAAGATGTTCAAAACGTGCCGGAGCCTCAACGCGGCCGGCGGGCGGAGTTGCTGGCAAAGGCTACGGAAAAGTATTTCTCACTCATCCAGCAGAACGGGAAATCCAAGTCGGCAGAACTTGCCGCAGCAGAGCGGGAGTATCGCGAAGTCAGCGCAGTGTATTCTTCCGAGCCGGGGTTGAGTGCCGTTCTGAAGCTGCGCGCCATGGCGGCGGAAGCGTCCTCGAAGAAATAGCCGGGATGAGACCCGTGTGCAAAGGGGTTGCTCCCCATATTTATGCGAGGTATCAGGAAGCCATAGGGGATCTGGAGAGTGTCCTAGACCTATACTGTAGCTATTGCGAGCGGCGTTTTCCTGCCGGCTTGGAGGTCGAGCACGTCTCTCCAAAGAGCCTTGGAGGTGCTCTCACCAACTGGCAGAATTTTCTGCTCGGCTGCAAGACATGCAACACTGCCAAGTGGAATAAGCCCGCATCACAGGCGACTGCATTGTGGCCGGATTCAGACAATACCCTGCTTGCGCTCAGTTACTCTGTAGGAGGCTTTGTTGCATTGGCTCCGGCGCTTCCTGCCGCCGTCGAAGCGCTGGCCACTAAATTGGTGCAACTGGTCGGATTGGATCGGCACGACGCAACCCACGGAAAGAAGCCAACGAAGCGCGACAAACGGTGGTTCCATCGAGATGAGGCATGGAAGCTCGCCACAGGCGTTCGAGCGGACTATGATATCGTTTTTCCGGTTCACCCACAGCAAGCGTTGAACTCCGTGGTCAATGCGGCACTGGGCTATGGTTTTTTTAGTGTCTGGATGACGGTGTTTCGGGACGTTCCGGTGGTTAGAAGCTCCCTTGTTAACGTCTTCAAAGGAACCGCGTTGGATTGTTTTGATGCCCAAGGAGCACCCGTAAAGCGTCCTCAAGGGCGCATCTAAATAGCTTCTATGCCACTGAAACCAACCTCCGAAGCGGCTTTTGAAACCGTCATCGAGTCGCACCTGCTCGCGCATGGGTATGTGAGCGTGGCGGCGGGGGGCTTTGACCGCGAGCGGGCCATTTTTCCCGAAACCGTGCTCACCTTCATCCGTGAGACGCAACCGAAGGAATGGGCCAAGCTGGAAGCCTTGCACGGGGCGAAGACCGGCGAGCAGGTGCTGACGGACCTTTGCAAGTGGATGGATGCGTATGGCTCGCTGGCGACGCTGCGGCATGGGTTCAAGTGTTATGGCCGGACGTTGCGGGTGGCTTTTTTCAAGGCGGCGCATGGGCTGAACCCGGAGCTGGAAGACCGCTATGCGGCGAACCGCCTCGGCATTACGCGGCAACTGCATTTTTCGCCCCGCTCGGAGAAGTCGCTGGATGTAACCCTCAGTCTTAACGGCATCCCCATTGCCACAGTAGAACTGAAAAACCTGCTGACGGGGCAGACCGTGGACAACGCCATCTGGCAATACCGCCATGATCGCGACCCTCGCGAGGCGATCTTCGATTTCAAACGGCGCACGCTGGTGCATTTCGCAGCGGACACCGAGGCCGTGTTTATGACCACACGGCTGGCGGGCACGGCGACACATTTCCT
>JAYVZW010000549.1:0-2827 GCA_043783015.1 Verrucomicrobiota bacterium | reverse complement strand
CAAGGGTCGCTTCCTTGGCTGCCCCTGAAAGAAAACGCGAGGCTTCGAGCCCAAGGCTCAAATTCCCGGAGCGACCGTCTTTTCTGGCCGGGAGCAATCAGCCCGACCAGCACTTAATGGGAACAGAGCCACACATAACGATAACAAGGCCGACAAAAGGAAGGGGGAATGCAAGGATGGCGTAGTATATTGATATGGTTAACCAACGGAGAAGTCCATGTATGAATATGCAGCCGGAGTATTGAGCAAAGGCGAATCGACTCTGGTGAAATGGTTGGATTCAAAGAAAGATGGAGAGGGCGGCTCATCGCTCGCTGAATCGATCAAATCAGGCGGCCACTTGGAGGGGAACGATTCGGCCATGGGCATAGCGAAGGCTGCCGTTGAGTCGGTGTATAGGAAATACAACTGGGAGATTGTGAAGTCGTCCGGTTTTGCGACAGTGGCTGGGGCTTCGGCGCTTGGTGTGATTGGTGGAGTGGGGGCGTTGGCTTCGGCGCCCGTGGCGGTGGCTTTGGCTGTTGGAGCTATGGTGGGCGGCGGGATTGTGTTGGGCGTATCGACAATGCCAACGGATTATTTTGTGAAAAAGTTGGTGCAAAGGCGAGTGGACAAGGCAATGAACGACAATGGGCCGGTTGCTCCAAAATCCTCGATGTGAGATGACCCGGAGCGCTGTCGCAACGTTGCAAGGCGCCGTGGAAGCGAAACAGATAAGCGAAGGCTTGCCGTTCGCTTATCTGTTGAAATTTCAAGTTCGATTTGAGGGCCCTTGGTGCTCTCGCTATTTGGTGTCAGAAGCGCCGATGGCTTGCCACCAAGGCTGCCAGCTAGAAACGCCATGTCCACCTCTTGTGGTCCATCAAGCCATCCGTCATTGCAGAGAGTCCGTAGCTCACCCGCATTCCTCGGACGGCGCCTGCGGCATCCAACTCCGCGGAGATGATGGACTTCTGAATGCTTAGGGACTGTAACTAAATAAGTTGGTCATTTCGAGCAACCTCTCCATCCACTTGGCCGTTGTGCAAACCGACCCGCCAGAATCCCCTGCCTTGGCTCAAATCGAGCAAAGAAGAGCTGAGGGCGGCGAATCGAGAATGCTTCATGAAGGCCTCCGGGAAGGCTTTCATTTTAACTCAGGCCAAGTTTATCAACTCGAAGTCTGAACAGAGCCGGTTAAGCGAACGGCTTGGGCTTGGGCCTTCCCTTTTTCATTTCAGACCCGGTGGCTTTTCTTGATGGCGCGGCCGTGCTTGGTTTGGCTTTGGATCTTGGCGGCCTCCAAGATGGAGATGCGCTCGCTCAGGGAGTCGAAGGGGTCGGCTCTTCCTTGGCCTCGAGCCTGAATCAAATGCTCCAAGGCGTCCGCTCCGTCCGGGCCGCAACGATCGCTGCTCGCTCCATGGGAGATGAGTATTTTGATGGCGTCTTGATGCTGGGAGTGCAGCACCGAAGCGCACCAAAGGGCGTTGGCGCCGTCTAGGCGGCGAAGCTCCACATCGGCCCCGAGTTCGCAAAGCGCTTTGACCTGATAGGTGTATCCGCACGCGCAGGCGCTCATGAGGAGCGTGGTGCCATCGGAGAAGAGAACTGCGTCCACATTTGCTCCTTGGCCGACAGCGGCTCGGGCGCGGTCCAAGTCGCCGTCGCGCCTTATCCCGTTCAAGGCCTGCATGAGGACGGAGTCGGGGTGGTCGGAGAAGAGTTCGATGAGGGATCGCGACATGGCAGCTTGATTTTAACTCAGGTTGGCATCGATGGGAAATTTTAATCTTGTGAGCAGGCTTTCCCTCTCGGCGGCGGGGCTGGCTTGGGCGGGGCGGTGTAAACTAAGGGAAGAAAAAGGAGCTTTCAATGGGATACACACACTATTACCGGCAAAAACGCGAGATGGAGCCCGAGGAGTTCGAGTGCTTCAAGGCCGACGTGGCCAAGCTGATCGCGAAGCTCCCCATGGGGATCGATGAATTCAACCACCGCTACGCCAATCCCGGAGAGGAGATTGGATCAGGCATGGAGCTGGCGCAGGGGGCGGCCTTGATGGTGGCCCATGATTCACCCGAGCGCGTGATCATCACGGCGGATGCGGTGCATTTCAATGGATCGGGGTTCAAAGATGCCGATTGCGAGAGCTTTCGAATCGAGCGCCTGATTGATAAATCAGGTTACAACTACGACAAAGAGGCGGGCGAAGCGTTCAACTTCACCAAGACGCGCAATCTTCCCTACGACGCCATGGTGTGCGCGGCTTTGCTCTGTTTGAAGTCGCGCGCGCCGACCGCGTGGGGGATATCAAGCGATGGAGAGGTGTCCGAATGGGCTGCGGCTTGCCGCTTCGCCCAAGAGGCCCTCGGGCGCAAGCTTCCCTTGGGAAAGATTGCGAGCTTTGGAAAAGACAAGCAAAAGCTGTCTGCGGCCCAGGGGCCAACGGCGGTCCAAGTCGAAATCAAAGAGATAGAAAAGGCATCGATAAAGACAAAGCGCTCGAAGCCGTCCGGAACGCTTTGACTGGGTGGGGTTTGGCATAAAAATTCTTCAATGCAGCTGTGGAGGGTTGACCGGGGCCTGGTTTGAAGGTGAAGTGGCCCTCCTATAAGGTTGGAGCAAGCCGATGCATCGAGGATTCACCCCATTGGAGCTGGTCATGTCCTTGTCCGTCGTCTCCGCGCTGGCCGCGGCCTTGCGGGGCGCGGCCAGCGCCGATCCACAAAGGGAGCCAGCCGGCTCGTCCAAGCCGGCGCGCATCATCGCAGCCGGGGAGGGGAGCTGATGCCTGGGCGCGCGTATTGGGCGGCCGTCAGGCAGGGCGCGGGCCGGCGCGCGCGCG
>JAYVZW010000548.1:0-2831 GCA_043783015.1 Verrucomicrobiota bacterium | reverse complement strand
AGGCCTCGCAGAGTTCGCTGATATGGAAATTGGCCCGCATGGAATCAATCAGCGCATACTGCTGGGCGGGTCTTCGGAGAGTATGCCCATGGCTTTTTTTAGGATTTCACGCTGGCGGCGCAAGTATTCATTTTCCCGCTGAAGGCGGCGGATCTCTCCCGCGCCCTCGGCAAGGGGCGCTGCGCTACGGCCGTGCGGCTGCGCCGCGTCGGCCTGCGCTACGCGCCCCTTGCCGAGGGCTTGGTCCCGCCAGGCACGCAAGGCGTTGGGGGAGATGCCCAGCTCCGCTGCGACACGCTTGAGCGGGCGGGCGCTGCTGAGCGGCAGGTTGACGGCTTCCTGACGGAAGCCGTTGTCATAGTTGCGATGAGTTCGTGGCATGGTCGTGTTTTTTTCTTTGGTCTCTGCGCTCTGCTTGTCCACGAAATCGGGGGAATTTTACAGCGCCAGCGGGAACTCTTCAAAGCCGAACTCGCCCTGCTCCCGCCCCTTCAGGACAACATCAAGTGCGGCAACTCCCTCATCGCCTCCGACTTCTCGCTCGACCCCGACGACCTGGTGCGCGTCAACGCCTTCGACTGGGACACTGGCTTCCGCGACATCATGAACAATGGCGGCTTCGACGCGGTGATTGGGAATCCGCCTTACATCCGCATTCAGACGGTGCAGGAAAGCGATCCTGAATCGGTGGATTATCTGAATAGTCATTACTCTGCGGCAGCGAAGGGAAACTATGACATCTACGTTGTATTCGTGGAGCGCGCGATAAGCTTGCTGAACCGCAATGGCTGTCACGGCTATATTCTTCCACACAAATTCTTTAATGCTCAGTATGGAGAAGCGCTTCGAAGATTCCTCGCGAATGGCAAGCATGTTTGCGGAATCACGCATTTTGGCCATCAACAGATATTCGAGGGTGCAACTACCTACTGCTGCCTGCTCTTCACTCAAAAGTCTCCGTGTTTGGCCGGTCGCAAGCTTTAGATGTGATGCCACTGCCGAAGCTATTCACTCCTGACTTGGCAGCGTGCGCCTCCTTCTCCTACGATGAGACTGGAGAGTGCTTCTTTACAGGCGGTGTCGCCGGGGGCTACGGCATCCTTCCGAAGGATGGGATCTCACCAAAATTCCTCCTCGCACTTCTGAATAGTCGTTTACTGAACTGGGTCATTGGTCAAACGGGAACGCAGATGCGCGGGGGTTATTTCAGCTTTGAAGCTCGCTTCATTCGCTCGCTTCCGATTGTCTTGCTTGATCAGAAGAAGTCCGCCGACCGATCCCGCCACGACACCCTCGTCTCCCTTGTGGACAAGATGCTCACCTTGACACCGAAGCTCCGCGAGGAGACCGATGAGAAGAAGCGCGCCGTCTTGCAGAATGCCGTCACCGCCACCGACCGGAAGATTGATGACCTCGTCTATGAACTCTATGGCCTCAGCAAAGAAGAGATCGAACTCGTCGAAGAAGGGAGCGCGGGCACTCCTGCCCGCAACTCCTAAGCTTGGCGGCGCAGCCGCGAAGAAGAAGAAGGCGGACAAGAGTGTCCGCGCTCCCTTGCGCGCTCCTCTCACGACTGCCGCCGCAGCGTGGAAATCCCTGCCGACGGATTCCGAGATCGAGAGGGAAACAGACCTCGTGCCGCAATGGATTGCCGAGAGCGTCCTGCAGGCGGCGTCCGTCTACCTCCAAACCGATCTTCCAGACGAATGGACCGAACGCCTCACCGCCAAGGCGGAGCGTTGCTTCGCCGGGCACCGCCAGTTCCGCCGTCTCATCTCCTCCAACCGCAACCACGGCAATGCAGGCCGCGACAAGCTCCAGCAGTTCATGCGTCACTGGCTGGCCAGTCTCCTCCACCGCCACCGCCACGCCCTGCGGCGTCAACTGCCCTGGAGCTACGCGCTGGGATTTGCGCTGCCCCGCCGCACTCCCTGAGATTGCCGCATGCCTTGAATGCGCGGACTACTCATCAGCAATCATCATGAGAAGATACCGGCGGTCGGACTCGAACCGACACTGTATTGCTACAACCAGATTTTGAGTCTAGCGTGTCTACCATTTCACCACGCCGGCGTTGCGATGGAAATTTTAATTAATCTGGCGCGGCTCGCTTTGCAAGGCTTTTGGTGGACCAAGAATTTCATTGAGGATGATGGCTCGCTTCAGTCCGCCAACGCCCGCAATCTGGTCGAGCAGCAGATGGCTGCGGCGGGCGGGTGACGCCCCCCCTGCCGATGCGGCAAGCCGGATGATCTGATCAGGCGCGGCTGGTTGTGCCAGTGGAGTCGGTGGCGGCGGAATCTCTCTCACTTTAACGGGCAGCCGGGCCGCACCTACGATGGCTGGAGGAACCACGGGATGAGGATTCAATGGTCTTTCACTCTGCCCTGTTTGCTTGAGCCAGGCCAGGCTGCGGGCTTTTAACTCCTCGATTTTCTCCGCCATGTTGAATTCAGAAGCACCGCCAGCGTTCTTCTCTTTCCACCATTTGATGAGCCACTGAACAAAACCTCCCAACAGAAACAGGATGATGACGACGATGCGGCCAAGATCAATATCTTGGCTTACTGCAAGAGTCGTGGCGTTCATCGTGATCTTGGAAGTATTACCGGATCAATGATTTCACAGCAGCGAAACCGTCGCTATTTTTTCACCTGTCCGGATGGATTTTCTCCCGCGATGGCCTGACGCATGTCGGTGTCGGCGATGAGATTCTTGTAGCGCTGATAGTCCATGATACCAAGCTGTCCGTTGCGGAAGGCTTCGGCAATGGCCATGGGGATTTGGGCTTCGGACTCGACAACCTTGGCGCGCATCTCCTGGGTGCGGGC
>JAYVZW010000547.1:0-8498 GCA_043783015.1 Verrucomicrobiota bacterium | reverse complement strand
TCAAAATCGGCAAGCGTGATGCTTCCATCTTTGATCTCGCCCGGCGGCCAGAAAAACAAAGTGTGCGTTTTGAAATCCACCGCCCACTCGCCCGGCTGGTCAATCTCCTCGACTAGATTGATCGCGCGCCAAGGCTCCGTGCCAGCGCCTTCCGGCCCGGCGTATTTCGAGCCGATGCCGCCTCCGACGGGCGCAGCGAGTGCGATGCTCTTCTTCTCAATATCTATCGCCTTCACACGCACGCTCTGCCAATCCCACGCCACGCGCCAGAAGCCCGCGAGCCACAATTGACCCGCATCCGCCGCCGCCTTCCATCGCGCGGGGCGATCGCCATCGAAAACAAAACTGCCGGGCCGTTTGCCCGGCGCGCTGGGATCATCACCGCGATCCAGCACGCGCACCATCTTCGTGTTATGCTCATTTGGCCAGCGCGAGAGCGGTTGCCAAAGCCCATCATAGAACACCTGCGCCAAGCCACCGCCATCATTGAAGCGATCAGGAAAAGCATTCGCGTGCTTCACACCCACTGCGGCAAGATCGCATTGCCAGACATGCCCGGTCGCTTCGGCAGCGAGACGTGAATCTGTGCTCTTCACAAAACGATCCGCTTTCAGATGCGTGGCCGCATCGAGAAGAACGCTGCCATCTTTCTGCGCACGGTAGGTCGTCTTTGAATCGGCAACCGTCAGCTCAAGCGTTTGCGTGATGGCATAGCGCCCCGGCTCCATCCAAACGACGGCCTCCTCTGCATCATGGCCGGTCTGACGCCATTCACGCACCGCTTTTTGAGCACGAGCAGGCGTTGCAAAGGGCCCGGCCATTGAGCCATCATCGCCATCTGGTGAGACGCGAAATTCCGCTGCGCTCAGCAGACTTGGCATGAAGCTGATGACCCACAGCGCAGTTCTCAGCAGCGTAAAAAATTGGGTGTTGTGTTGCATACCTTGCATCAGGGCTGCGTGGTCCACTTCATCGCTTTGGCTTCACTGAGGCACTGGCTCTTCTTGGTCGGAAAGTTAGGCGGAACAGTCAGCGTCACCTTGCCGCTTGCGACATACTCAACGCCACGCGCCACCACGCTTTGGAAGCCGATGCATTGAAGGCTGTCCGACTCCGTATTGCCGAGCCAATGATGGCCCATCGTGCAGACGAGGACGCGGCCTTTGCCATAAGACACCTCCCACAGCACGGGCTCGTGTCTGCCGCTGCCTCGTTCTTTCTCTTCCGAAAAAGCACTGGCGAGAATGGTGACGTTCTCAGCAGGGCCGCGCATGTGATGATAAAGCTCGTCTTTGGCGTGCATCCATTCGACCGGCATCCCGCGCAGCACGGGATGATCGGGAACGCGATTCGTGACGGTGAAGGGATGCTTCGCGCCGTGACTGGAGTCATCGCCCTGGCAGCATTCCTCGGGCTGGCCGCTTTGATTGATGACCAGGCATTTTCCGAAGCCGCCTTTGCGCCAGCCGAGGCCGATCATATCATTGAACTCGGTCCAGTTAGAGAAGGCGTTGTTCGCAGCGTGAATGAGCATCACCCCGCCGCCGTTGCGGACGAATTCGACGAAGCCCTGCTGCATGGGCTTGGGCCAGTCAGGGCCATTGTAGTCGAGGACGACGGCTTGATATTTGGAAAAGTCCACCGTCCACTTGGCCCATTCGGCGTTCAGCGCGGGCCTGAGTGATTTTACGAGATCATCGTAGCTCTTCTTCGCTTCGAGATAGGCGGCGTCCTCGATCTTCGGCTTCTTCGGCGGTGGCCCTGCCTTGTCTTCCGGTGCGGTGGAGACCTCCACGTTAAAACGCCCCGTCGCTTCCAGCGTGGCTTTTAATGATGCCGTGGTGGTGGCCCAGTCGTGGTTGTTGCGTCCATCAATGATCAGAACAGATGCCTTCTCGCCGAAAGATGGTTTCAGGCCGAAAGAGAGGAGTAACAGGGTGAGGATAGACAGTCGTGAGGTCATCGGGGGTAAACGGGAAAGCAGAATAAATTTTTCCAGGTGTTACATCAGGGCAAATTATAAAATTTCGTTCCTGTCCACCCTGATTGGAAGTTCAGGCTATCAACTTCCGATACTCTGGCGCGGTGAGAAGTTCCCTGAGCTTTGAAAGCAGACTCGCTGCCGGGACTTCCATCTGGTCGCGGGTGTTCAGATTCTTCACCACGAGGGTTGGATATTCTGCGCCGACGACAACGGCAAATCGAGCGCGAGCAGCTTCGGCGGACTGGAACTGCTTGCCGACCTTTTGCGGCGTGAAAGCGTAATCGGTGCGGAAACCTATGTCACGAAGTTGCTGGGTGATGGCAAGCGCTTCGGCGCGTTTGGATTCCTCGGCAACGATGACAAAGATATCAACCGCGTGAACTGTTTTGATATAATCATCAAGGCCTTTTTTTGCGGAGGGCGTCTGCTGAATGAGCTCGCCGAGCACGACATCGCCCATCGCGAACCCGCAAGCCGGAAGGTCGGTGCCGCCGTCACTGAGCAGGCTGACAAGATTGTCATAGCGTCCGCCACCAGCAATGGCGCGAAGACCGTGCCGGAGGTCGAAAGCTTCGAAGACCACGCCCGTGTAATAGGCGAGACCTCGGACGATGCCGGGGTCTATCTTCACAAAGTCCCAGAGTCCGCGCGCGGAGAGATTGGCTTTGATCTCTGAGAAGACCGGATGGTCGTCACTGACTCCGGCAATAAAGGCGCGGACTTGATCGAGGCTGGTGCCGATGGCCTGCAGCTTGGTGTCGGTGGCTTCGGCGGGCGCGCGCTCCATCTTGTCGATGATCTGAAGGAAAGTGGCGCTGTGTTCTTCGGCAATCGCGTGCGCGATTTGAAATTCGCTCCAGAGTTTTCGGTCGCTCAGTCGAATGGCGAAGTCTTCCTTCTCTAACCCGAAGGCACGAAGTGAAGCGATGGCGACGGCGATCAACTCAGCATCGGCAGCGGGCGATGTCTCGCCGAGAATGTCGAGATTGAACTGGTGAAACTCGCGGAGGCGTCCGCGTTGGGGACGTTCGTAACGATAACAAGGCCCGATCTGGAACCACTTCATCGGCTTGCGGAAATCGCGATGCCGTGCCGCAGCCATGCGCGCGAGCGTGGGAGTGACTTCAGGGCGCAGGGAGACTTCCTCGTCGCCTTTGGTGGTGAAATTGAAGAGTTGATGGACAATCTCGTCGCCGCTTTTTTTCCGGTAGAGATCGGTGCTCTCCAAGGCGGGGCCTTCGTATTCTAGAAAGCCATGAGCGGCGGCAACGGTGCGCCATTCGTCGAAAATAAAGTTTCGCTGCGCACAGTCGTCGGGAAGGAAATCGCGGAAGCCTTTGATGGTCTGGAAGGACATGGGGATGAAAGGATGAGGGCGGAAGGATGAAGACGATTACTGAGCCGGCTTTACGGGGTGACGCTGAAGCCACTCGACGGCGAGCGCTTGATACGCCTGCGAGCCGCGGCCATTCGGATCGTATTCCATGATGGTCTTTCCGTAACTGGGGGCTTCGCCCAGACGCACCGTGCGCGGGATAAGCGTTTGATAAACGACTTCGGGAAAATAGGTCCGCACGTCATTGACGACCTGGTTGGCGAGATTGGCGCGGGAGTCATACATCGTGAGGACGATGCCCTCGAGTGCCAGCTTGGGATTGGCCCCGGAGTCGCGGATTTGCTGGACAATGTTTACGATCTTCGCGAGACCTTCCAGACCGAAGTATTCGCATTGGATGGGAACGAGTAACTCATCGGCTCCGGCGAGCGCGGCGGTCATGAGGATGCCGAGTGAGGGCGGGCAGTCGATGAAGACCACATCGAAAACCTGGCTGCTGCGCAATGGCTCCAACGCAACGCTGAGACGTGTAAGGTGATTACCCGCCTGAGCGAGTTCGATTTCGCAACCGGCGAGTTCTTGATTGGAGCGAATGATGGAGAGATTGGGAATACGTGTGCTGTAGATGACGTTGCGCACGTCCGTATCCCCGACTAGGCAGGGATAGAGGCTTCCGCCGTCCTCCTGTTCAAGGCCGAGGCCGCTGGTGGCGTTGGCTTGGGGATCGAGATCCACCAACAGCACCCGCTGGCCTCTCGTGGCAAGACCGGCGGACAGGTTCATGGAGGTCGTGGTTTTTCCCACGCCGCCCTTTTGATTTGCGATGGCAACGATTCTCATAGACGACTAGTCGCCCGCACTTCACCACAAACCTTCATCAGCGCGAACGAAAAAGACATGCTCATCACGGAAAAAACTCTTGGCGATCTCGGCGGCTGGCAGGCCATGAAGTCTGCCCGCGAGCGCGTGATGCTCGGCACCGTGGAGAATTCGTCGAGGGAAGGGGATGTCTTCCGTGGCGTGGTTCGCGAGGGCAAACGCAAGTTTGCGGTGTCGCTCGCTGTGCAAGGCCCGACGAAAGCGGAGTGTCGCTGCTCCTGTGTGGATGCGCAGGCGAGGGGACTGGTTTGCGCCCACGCGCTGGCCGTGGCCTTGGCGGAGTTGCAAAAGGTGTCGGGGGCTGCCAGCCCTCGGGATTCGGTCGTCAGATTAGTCTCGATACCCACAAAACCTGCGCGGCCCGGCAAGTTTGACGTTTGGATTCCCTCCGAGAAAATCGATGCCGCCGCCCGCAGCGGACGTCTGCCGGTCTTCCTCCAGTTTCAGCCCGGCGGCGCAGACATTGACCCGCTCACTATATGGCTGGCTACTCAAGGTATCGAAGCCGCAACCGGCCCACTTTCTCTGGAACCTGCCACACTGGACGGCTTCTTCACGGCTCTGCGGCAGCATCCGCGTGTGTGGGATGGACGACCCGGCGCCGCAGTGGAGCTTCGAAAAAGAATCACAGTGGGCCAAGATGACGGACCACCGGTCTCGCTTGCGGTGCGATTGCAATCGACCCGGGAAATCACCTTCGAGTTAACAAGAACAAGGAGCGGCGATTGGCAATCGCCGTCAGAAAACAAAACCGGCGATTTCAAATCGCCGCTCCTTGGTCTATCAGCCTTGTCGATGCCGTTGGGAAACTCGTGGTTATTCGATCGTTCGCGTCTGTCCCTGACAACCCTAAGCGATGCCGCGCCGGAAGTGGAGAAATTGATCCTCGAATGTCTGGCCAAAACGAGCGGGGGAGTTGTGCGCGATTTGCGCTGGCTGGCCTCGTGGCTGGATGCCATTGCGCAAGTGGTGAACCTGGAGACGGACGAGGCTCTGTCCCATCTCCGGTTGCTGCCAGCCGAACCTCAATTCATCATCGAGCTCGACGGCTCGCCGCGTCAGGCCACCGCCCGCGTGCAGGCGCAGGTTGGCCCTGTGCGTCATCCCGTCCGTTCGCAACAACCAGAGCGGGAGGATCACCATTATCCCGTCCAGACCGAGGAAGGCGGGCTGGTCTTTTATCAGCGAAACATGGCGCGTGAATCGCGTCTGCGGGCGGAACTGGAGGCGACAGGATTTACCGCCCGAGCCGGGGAGGACTGGGAACTGCGCGGCGAGCGGGAAATCGCGGAATTTTTCGCGTCCGCTTTGCCGCGTTTGGAGAGGAAATATCAGGTCGTCACCACCGACCGCTGGCGCAGTGCCTTCAGTGGCTGGCGCCGGGTTGCCCCGCTCGTGAAAAGCCGGGGTGAGGGCAGTCAAGGTGTTGGCGGCGGCATGTCGCCCGCTTTAGATGCCTCGCGCGGCTGGCTGGATATGGAGTTTTCCTACCAATCGTCGGACGGGTTCTCGATTCCGCGCAACGAAGTCCTCCGTTTGCTCCGCAGCAAGCAATCAGCCGTTCGGGGAAAGCAGGGTCAAGTGTATGTGCTCGACTCTGAATCCTGCGACGACTTTGAATCGCTCCTCTCAGAATCCGGCGCGAGACTCGGAGATGGTAGCGGACTGGCTCTGAGCACTGATAATCAGCATATCTTAAATGATTATTACGCCAAGAATCAATCGCCACCGCAGTTGGTGTTGCCTGATTTGGAGGCGGTCAAAGGGCGCTTGGGCAACTTAATCGGACGCTTGCGCGACTACCAGCTTGAGGGGGTGCGCTGGCTCATTTCCGCTGCCGAATCGGGAAGGGGGGCTTTGCTCGCCGATGACATGGGCTTGGGCAAAACCTTGCAAATTCTGGCACTGTTGCGTTGGCTGAAACCTGTGAACAAGTCGGTGAATAACTCTGTGAACAACCAAGGTAAAAGCGGCCCCGTTCTAATTATATGCCCGACTTCATTGATTGGAAACTGGGAGGCGGAACTGCAAAAGTTCACACCAGAATTACATTATATCATACAATATGGCGTTGATCGTAAACAAATTGACAATACTATAACAACATATGACGTAATATTAACAACTTATACACTGTTAGTAAATGATTTAAATAAATATATACAGATTAATCTGGCTGGCTTGGTATTGGATGAGGCGAGTTACATCCGAAATCCCGATACGGCCGCCGCAAAAGCAGCCTGCCAGCTTAGGGTTGCAATCCGGGTCGCCCTGAGCGGCACACCGGTGGAAAATGGCGTCAGGGATTTGTGGTCCATCATGCGTTTCGTCCAACCGGGTTTTCTCGGCGATCGGAAGGATTTCGAGGAGCGCTACGCCAAACCCCTGGCGTCCGCCGCAACCGACTCTGCGGACGCTGGGCGCATTCTCCGCCGCCTGCGCACCCGGCTGGGGCCGTTTGTCCTGCGCCGCACGAAAAAAGAGGTGGTCCGCGAGCTGCCGGACAAGATCGAGCAGGTCATCCTTTGCGACCTCTCCGCCCAACAGAAGGAAGTTTACCGCCGCCTGCTAGAAGAAGGCCAGGCCGAAATCCGCGATGCCCGCCGCCGCAGCGCCGGGGCGGGGCGCATGACCATGTTCACCGTCCTCCTGCGCTTGCGACAAGTCTGCAACGACCTCCGGCTCCTAAACCTGGGAGCGTCGCCGACCCCGGCGGCCGGATCATCGAACCTCGCCGCCGAGGACGGCGGCGCTCCCAGCGAAGGCGGCAAATGGCCCGCCTTGGCCGACATCGTGGACGACGCCCTCGGCGGTGCGCATAAAATCCTCATTTTCAGTCAGTTCACTGGCATGTTGCGGCTCATTCGCGACTGGCTGGACGCCCGTAGCGTCGCCCACAGCTACATCGACGGCTCCACGCGCGACCGCACCGCCCAGGTGACTGCGTTCCAGACCGACCCCGCGCGGCGCGTCTTCCTCATCAGCCTCAAAGCCGGCGGCTACGGCCTGAACCTCACCGCCGCCGACCATGTCATCCTCGTCGAGCCTTGGTGGAATCCGGCCGTCGAAGCCCAGGCCATCGACCGCGCGCACCGCATCGGTCAGGCCAGCGTCGTCACCGCCAGCCGACTCATAGCACGCGGCACGGTTGAAGAACGCATCCTGAAACTCCAGTCCAGCAAACGCCAGATCATGGCCTCCGCCGTCGAGGACGACCCGCTCACGCTGCCCGGACTCACGGACGGCGATTTGGAGTCCTTGCTGGAGTAGGGTAACCCTCCGACATGGTAGTTAACAGACACCCGCTCAACCCGCCAGACCCCGCATTCAATAACTTTACACAATATATGTAATGTAAAACAATACGGTGGCGGGGTCGCTTGATTGTGGTAATTTAGCTCCAAACTCCTATGTTTGAGGTTGAGATCCTACGAATAATCAACCAGTTCAGCGGGAGGCATTTTCGGCATTTTAATCTGCTGCGGGAATATCATCCGAGGTCAACTCACTTAAAGCGTCCTTGTCATCCAGAAGGTTTTTCTTCTGCACTCTCTGAGCATGTTTCCGACGCGCCTCTTGAAATACATTCCGGACGTAACGACCGTTGCCAAAATCCACCCCCCGCTTCTCCCATGCACTTTGCATATGCCTATTCACGGCTTTGAGCGCTTGATCATTCAATTTGAAGTCTTCACCATTTGCCATCAAGACGAACAATTGCGTCAGTTCATCCGCCGAATAGTCTTCAAAATGAATGTAATGGGTGAAACGCGACTGCATTCCTGGATTTGAATCAAGGAAGCGCTTCATTTCAACTGGATAGCCGGCCACGATCACAGCAAACCTGTCACGGTTGTTCTCCATTTCTGCAAGCAAAGTCGCGATGGCCTCGTGCCCAAAATCATTGGATGTATCACTCGGAACCAGGGAATAAGCCTCGTCAATGAACAGAACTCCATCCAGCGCCTCCCTTATTTTCGCATGTGTTTTCGTGGCAGTCTGTCCGATGTAGGCTGCCACAAGATCCTGACGTTGAGCCTCCACAACATGCCCCTCTTTAAGAAAGCCAAGGGCCGCATAAATTCGTCCCAATTCACGGGCTACAGTCGTTTTCCCAGTCCCAGGATTCCCAGTGAAGACGAGATGCAGCGTCTCTGGCGAGGCTTTAAAGCCCTTTTTGATCCGCTGGGTCTGAGTTTGTGAGGTGCTCTAGATTTCTGGGCCAAGGACAAACCAACAAACTACAGTCCTTTTATGAGCCAGAGAACCTATCAGCGTTACACACCAGAATTCAAGGAG
>JAYVZW010000546.1:0-2835 GCA_043783015.1 Verrucomicrobiota bacterium | reverse complement strand
CAGCGCAGAGAGACCATAGCGCGAGGCAAAGGCAGCGAAGTCTTTTTCATCCCACATGTGTCCGAGCACGATGCGTGTGCCGATGGCCTCAATGCGATCACGCAAGCGCGCGATGTCTGACATCGCATTGCGGCAAAACGGGCAGCCTTCATGGCGCAGCATGATGAGTAGCACCGGCGATTTCTCGGAAAGGTGGGAGAGCGTTTCCCCGGTGCTGGTCATGGTATGTGCCAGCAATTCAGATTCGGGGGATAAGGTATTCATAAGATAACGCCCAGCGATGTTAAGAATACGAGCACAATTCAAGATGTGAACAAGAGAATCGAAGAGCGTGCGCATCTGCTTGCGGATGTTCTATTGCAGTGCATTTTTTCATTATGCCACTTCCTTACCCCACCATCATTCCCGGTCTTCGCGGTCCATCCGATCAAGTCAATGGATTGGTCTATTTCGGCCGGATGCTGGATAAGATTAGACTTCAATCAGCAGGTAAATTGCCCGAGGGCTGGCAGGGACAGCTCGGCGCCGCCGCGAAAGGGAGTTTCGACTGGCGCTGCTGTGAGTTTTTGAAAATTGATTATGCCGCGTTTGTGGCCGAGACGCTGAAGGGCGGTGGTGATGAGGAATTGCTGGCTTGGGCTTATGATAGTGGCCGTCGTCCAACCGATGTGGAAATCGAAGTGTGGAATGCCTTTATGACCAAGCGCGGCTGGCGTGATTCGGGAACGCAGCGCTTGCACGAACGCTTGGCCGAGATCGGGCTAGGGCCTGACGCAGCGCAGACGATGTTTGAGTTCATCGACATTGATGAGGGGCGGCGTCACGTTTAGCGCAGGCTAGTGGCGCTTTCTTGAAAGCATGAATTCATTGCCCTCGGTATCCACGCACATGGCGAGGTGCGGCGGCTCGTTGTCTTCCGGTTCCGGCTCCCGAACAAGCTGACCACCGGCGGTCACAACCTCGGCGGCACCGGCGATGACATCCGGCACCTGAAAGCTGAGTCCTGTCCACGTTCTTTTTCCTTCGCCGCCGCCATGGATGCCGATGATGCCATCGCAAATGGAGATTTCGCTGATAATGTCATTTTGCTTGAGCAGCTTCCCGCCGAGGACACCCGTATAAAAACGCACGGCACGGTTCATGTCCGCAGCCCAGATGATGTATTTGAAACGTTCGACGATCATGGCGCATCTTTGCCACATTCTGCGGCTGAGGGATAGCGAATGTTATCAGAACACCGTTCCGTTCTATGTGAGCGGATCACTTTTCCCCCGCCCAAGGCGCAAACTCAATGCTGACTTGCGTTCGACGTGACCAACATGAAAATGACAGACCATCCGCAATCTTTCAATCAGACGCCAAACATTCAAACACCATGCACGCCGCCGGCCCCAAGAATCCGCTCCATGGCATCACGCTGGAGCAGATGCTCACTGAACTCGTTGCCCACTACGGATGGGAAATCCTCGGGCAGGAAATCCGCATTAACTGTTTCAACAGCGACCCCAGCATCAAATCGAGTCTCAAGTTTCTGCGCCGCATGCCATGGGCGCGGACAAAGGTGGAAGGTCTCTATCTTGACTCCCTGCTCGAAATGAGACTCCGGGCTGAAGAAAGAGATGCGCCACCCCCGGCGGACTAGGGAAACGCTGAACAAAGAGCAGAAGCGACGCCCTCGTCGCTTTATTGCCTGGGTAAGCGGCGAGGCATCGCTTCTACTTCCGAATAAATCAGTGCTTCCCTAGGCCTTTCTGTCTGCCACAAAAATGGTGTGAGCTTTTCGCCGGGCCTGGGAATAGGCTTTGGCCGCCACCACCTCGACGATGAAACCTGCACGGGTGAGTCGATTGGCAAACGCGTTGTCGGGGCTGGCCGACCAGAAAGTCACGCGCCCCTTGGGTTTCAGGGCCCGCATGATCACTGTCAGACCTGGGGTTTGATAGAGGCGCGCATTGCCGTCGCTCACCATTGCAGTCGGTCCATTGTCCACATCCAGAAGAATGGCGTCATAATGCGAGGCTGGTGCACTGGCGATGATTTGATACGCATCCGCGATCAAGACTTCAACACGCGGATCATCGAGCATCAGCCCGTTCACCGATCCGAGGAAATCCCGGTTCCAGGCAACAATTTCCGGGAACAGTTCCGCCACTTGCACCATGGCGCTCCTGTTCGTGAGGTCGAGCACGCGCCGCAAAGTAAATCCAAATCCCAGGCCCCCGATGAGAACCCTGGCCGAGGACTCTCCTCGAAGCCGCTCGCAGGCGAGTTGGGCCAGAATTTTTTCCGAATCAACGGCATTGGTGCCCATCAGTGGCTGGCCGTTTGCGCGCAGAAAAAAATGCCCGTCATAAGCATGAAGCGAGAGCATGGTCCCATTGGATGATCGGGCTTGGGCAAGATTTATGAAGGGCTTCATAGACTGGGTCAGAGCGAACGGGAGCGCATGGATTCGTGGGCGCAAGAGATATGGAAGTGTGCTCACTGCGAATGTGCCGCTTGTGACTGCGTGTCCGATGGTGGAAAGGTGGGCATGGATGTTTTTTTCAAAAACCTTGGGCAGACTGTATTGGAGCGATGGAAGCGCGAGAACTTCTCGCTGGACAAGTTTCCCGCCATCGCGCGCGACGCCTTGGAGAAGCAACCGCCATCCAAGCAGGTGAAGCTGGAAAAGTTGATGCGGGAGTTTTTGCTGAATGATGAGCAGCCCAACCAATCACACTCGGGCTTTGGCCAGCCGGAAATCATCGCTTTTGAACATCCGAAGTTTTACATCCAGCTTTTGTTCTGGATGGATGGCACCACGGACATTCATCAGCATGAGTTCTCCGGCGC
>JAYVZW010000545.1:0-2836 GCA_043783015.1 Verrucomicrobiota bacterium | reverse complement strand
GCGGATTGATTTTTGCCTTGAGCCTGCCACTCGCCGTGCTGGCGAACATGCTGCGCATCCTCTTGCTCATAGCGACCAGCATAGTTTTCGGGCAGAATTTCGCCGTGGGCAAGGGCGAGGAGTTCACCTCCTCCTTCCACTTCATCGCCGGCATCGCCACGTTCATTGTGGCTCTGGCGGGCATGAAAGGGGTGGAAGAGCTGCTAAACAAATATTGGGGTCGCGAGCGCCCGCTTCCCCTGATGGAAAATAAAAAATGAAACCCGTTTTTCGCAGTGCGGTTCTCTCGGCTCTCATTCTGGTCGCGGCGGTCATGTGCTTGATGTCGCCGGAGATCAAGGTTGGCACCGAAGTTGGCGTCATCATGCTGTTGCCTGAACAGGCAGGTTCATATCACAGACTCAAGGACGATGACAAAAGCAAGAATGAAGCGAATGCAGTGGAGAAGAAATTCCTGCCGTCCGACACCGAGTTCGCCAAGGCTGTTTATTTGACCGATTCGTCATCGCCGGAACAGCGCGATGTCATTAGTTGCGAAATCGTTCTCAGTGGCGCTGAGCGTCGTAGCATTCATCGCCCAGAAGTTTGTCTCGTCGGCCAGGGCTGGTCAATTTTGAACAGCGCCACGCGCCGAATTGCAATGGGGGCGGGCCAAGAACTCGCTGTGCGCGATCTTTACATCGAACGCAATCAAACTTTTGTAAACGGAAAACCGAAGCTGCTGCGCGCGCATTATTATTATTGGTTCGTCGGAGCGGATGTGACCACGCCGAGTCATGCCACGCGCATCTGGCTTACACTGCGGGACAACCTGCTCCGCAGTGTAAATCATCGTTGGGCCTATGTGACCATGCTCGCCATCGCCGGGGAGAATTTCACCGCCGCCGAGCTTGCCGAGCGCCCGCGTTCCGATGCGGAGACCGGCCGGATGCTGGATGAATTTGTCCGCCTGCTTGCGCCGAGATTCCAGAAAAGTCTCATGGACAAGCCGCCCATGGCGGTGGCAAATTGAATCACTATGCAAACGGAACTCGCTGAAAAAATAGAGCGCTTGCGCGAATATCTCGCCCGCATGGAACGTGTGATCGTCGCCTTTTCCGGTGGAGTGGACAGCAGCCTGGTGCTGAAAATGGCTTCGGATGTCTTGCAAAAAAATGCGCTGGGCGTCATCGCCGTATCACCCAGTCTTCCCGAATCAGAACGTCGTGCTGCGCTGGCTCTCGCCAATATTGTAAGCGCGAATATCGAGGTCGTTGAAACCCATGAGATTGAAGATCCGGAATACAGCAACAACGCCCCCAACCGTTGCTTTCATTGCAAGAACCATGTCTATGCCACGCTGCGCCGCATGGCCAATGAACGCGGTATCGCCCACGTGCTTGATGGCATGAACGCGGAGGATGATTTTGATATTCGCCCGGGTCGTGCCGCCGCGATCAAGCACGGCGTGCGCAGTCCATTGAATGAATTGGATTTCTCCAAACAGGATGTGCGTGATGCGGCCCGTGCGCTTGGTTTGCCTAACTGGGACAAGCCCGCCGCCGCATGTCTTTCGTCGCGCATTCCTTATGGCACGCGTGTCACGAGCGACTTGCTCAAACGCGTGGAACTGGCCGAGGAGTTTTTGCATTCACTTGGCTTTCACGAACTCCGTGCACGGCACCACGGGGATGTGGTGCGAGTCGAGGTCCCGGACTCGGAACTGGATGACGCTTTGCGCCAGCGCGAGACCATCGCGGGTGGATTGCGTTCGCTGGGCTGGACGTTCGTCACGCTCGACCTCGAAGGCCTGCGTCACGGCAGCATGAACTCCACTCTGCGCCCTCGCACGAGGGTGCCCGAGTCAGTATTCACGGCATGAACGCCGACACACTGCGCGAGTTGCTGCGAAAAATCGCCGACGGCCACCTCCAGCCGGACGCCGCGCTGGAGCAACTCCGCACGTTGCCGTTCACCGAGGCTGCGGAGACTCTGGCGGATACGCATCGCCAGATCCGCACAGGATTGCCGGAGATTGTTTTCGCGCGCAGCAAGACGGTGGCGCAGGTCGCTGAGGGGCTTGGCGCATTGGTGAAGGCCCATGGTCACGCGCTCGCGACACATGTGTCCGCAGAAATGGCTGGCGGGCTTATGAAGAAATTCAGTGACGGAAAACACGACGCCACTGCTTCTCTCTTCGCAATCGGTCGCATGAGTCCCCGCCACGGATTATCGAGCGTCGCGGTTGTTTGCGCGGGCACGTCGGATTTGTCCGTTGCGGAGGAGGCGGCACAGACGCTGGAATTCGCTGGCATAAAGGTCCAGCGTGTGCGCGATGTGGGGGTCGCGGGGTTGCATCGTCTATTGGGAAAATTAGATATGATTCGCCAAAGCAATGTCATTATCGCCATCGCAGGCATGGAAGGCGCGCTGCCAGGCGTGCTCGCGGGACTAGTCGCCGCGCCCGTGATTGCCGTGCCGACAAGCGTGGGCTATGGTGCGTCGCTTGATGGATTCGCCGCGTTGCTCACGATGCTAAATGCATGCTCCGGCGGCATTGGCGTGGTGAACATTGACAATGGCTTCGGCGCTGCGGTGTTGGCGCTGCGGATTTTAGGATCGAATGATTTGAGGCAGAATTAACTGAATGATCGGAATTTATTAAATTGAGATGATTCAGTTAATTTTGTCTGATCGTGAAGATAAAATGAAAACTCTCTACTTCGACTGCATCGCCGGTGCCAGCGGTGACATGATCCTTGGTGCGTTGATCGACGCGGGACTCGATGCAGACTGGCTGCGAAGCGAACTGGCGAAATTGCCAATCACCGGTTGGAAGCTGGAGACATCGCGGGTG
>JAYVZW010000544.1:0-2839 GCA_043783015.1 Verrucomicrobiota bacterium | reverse complement strand
GACGACGTCATCAGGATTCACCACGTTGCCGCGTGACTTGGACATCTTTTGATTGTCCTCGCCGAGGATGAGTCCCTGGTTCACCAGACGCTGGAACGGTTCAGGCGTGCAGACGTGTCCAAGATCAAACAAGACCTTGTGCCAGAAACGCGCATACAACAGATGCAGCACCGCGTGCTCCGTGCCGCCCACATAGAGATCAACACCACCGAACGATTTCGGATTGTTCTGTGAATCGGCAATCTGCAATCCGCAATCCGCAATGGAACCGCCCATCCAATACGCGTCCGCTTCCTTCGAGATGAAACGCTGCGCATTCTTCGGATCGCAATAACGCAGATAATACCAGCACGAACCCGCCCACTGCGGCATCGTGTTCAGTTCGCGCGCCGCCTGGTCGGAATACTTCACCCACGCGGTGGCCTTGCTCAGCGGCGGCTCGGGCGTGCCCGTCGGTTTGAAGTCATCCAAATCCGGCGGCACCACGGGAAGCTCACTCTCCGCCACTGCGCGATGATGTCCGTCCTCCCAGAGAATCGGGAACGGCTCGCCCCAGTAACGCTGACGGCTAAAGAGCCAGTCGCGAAGCTTGAAGTTCGTTGTCTTAGCGCCCAAACCTTTCGCGGCGAGCCAGTCGGTGATTTTCTTTTTCGCATCAGGCGTCGGTTGGCCATCAAGAAATCCCGAGTTCACCGCAACGCCATCGTCGGTGTATCCTTGCCAATCACTGCCTTCCGACGGCTGCACGACCTGCTTGATCGGCAAATCAAATTTCTTCGCGAACTCAAAGTCCCTCTCATCATGCGCCGGCACCGCCATGATCGCGCCAGTTCCGTAGCTCAGGAGAACGTAGTCAGCGATCCAGATCGGGATGCGCTCGTTGTTGACCGGATTGATGGCATACGCGCCGGTGAAGACGCCGCTTTTTTCCTTCGCAAGCTCCGTGCGCTCGAGGTCGCTCTTGCGCGCGGTGCGCTCGCGATACTGCTCGACTTCAGTGAGTTGTTCCTCGCTCACCAGTTCGTCAACGAGGTGGTGCTCCGGAGCCAACACCATGTAAGTTGCGCCGAATAACGTGTCTGGTCGAGTGGTGAAAACAGTGATCGTTTCGTCGAGGTCGGCGACCTTGAAATGCACTTCCGCGCCTTCGCTCTTGCCGATCCAATTTTTCTGCAAGAGCTTGATACCCTCCGGCCAGTCGAGTCCGTCAAGCTCATCAATCAAGCGCTGACAATACGCCGTGATGCGCAGCATCCATTGGCGCATCGGGCGACGCTCCACTGGGAAGCCGCCGACCTCACTCTTACCGTCGATGACTTCTTCATTGGCCAGCACCGTGCCCAGTTCATTGCACCACCACACAGGAGCTTCCTTGACGTAAGCAAGACGACGCGAGTCAATCTCTTCACGCTTCAAACCCTGCGCCTCCAGTTCGCTGATGGGCCGCGCCTTGTTCGTCTTCTCGTCGAAATATGAATGGTAGAGCTGGAGAAAAATCCATTGCGTCCATTTGAAATAACCGGGGTCGGTGGTGTTGACTTCGCGATCCCAGTCGTAGCTGAAACCGAGTCGCTTTAACTGGCCACGAAAGCCTTCAATGTTCGTCTCCGTGGTCTTGCGAGGATGTTGGCCGGTCTTGATCGCATACTGCTCGGCAGGTAAGCCAAACGCATCCCAGCCCATCGGGTGCAGCACATTGTAACCGCGCATTTTTTTGAAGCGCGCCACGATGTCCGTGGCCGTGTAGCCCTCAGGATGGCCGACGTGCAAGCCCTGTCCGCTGGGATAAGGGAACATGTCGAGCACATAGTATTTCGGCTTCGTCGCGTCGAAGTCAGCGTCGCCGGGACCGGGCGTGCGAAAGGCTTTGGTGTCGTCCCAAAGTTTCTGCCATTTCGGCTCGAATTCATCGAAGGGAAATTGTTTGCGGCGCTCACTGTTCATGAAATAAAAGGGCTGCTATGGAAGCGTATTCTGATGGGAAGGCAACAGGCAAGCTGCACCCAACGCAGAGCGAAGCCGTTTACGGATAGGCCAGCGCGGAGTCCACCAGTTGCAGCAACTTCATGGTGCCGTGGTCATGTTCGGGGGAGATGAGCAGCCAGTCGTCATCCACCGATTCATGCGCCACCGGTTTCACATTGCCGTCGGCATCGAGCGCGGACGTGATGTTCAGTCTTGGCGGGATGTAGCCGCTGGCGATGCAGAGGAATTGATAAAGGAACGACCGCTTCGGCGTGTAAGGCTGGTTGTGCCAGAAGTAAACATGCTCACGTTCGGCACCGTCCGCCATCTCGCGATCAAACATCGCCCGTTCCTCATCATTGGCGAATACGACATGATCCACCACGCCACCGCGCAGATCATTGAGCACCCTGCTCTTTTCCACCCAGGCGCTGACGAGCGTCCAGCGTTTGAAGTCCGCCCCGCTTTCATCCGCAGGCCGGGCATCAAGCATCACTGCCTTGATGAGAGCCGGATAAAAATCGGGGCGCTTGATCTCCAATCCCTCCCAGCCGAATCCGTCGAACATGTTCTGCCCACCGACGATGTTTCCATACCACTGGCTCGGAATGCCCTGCGGGTTTTCCTTCAAGCCATAGAATTTCAGCGCGCTCTTTACGTTCTCCGGAAGCGCAGCGAGTTCCGGGAAAAAGTCATACTTGATCGGGGGACTGATCATCAGCACCGGTTTGCGCTGGTTCCGGGCGACGATGATTTCGTGAACCGTGCCGACCGAGTAAATGTTCGTCGGCACAAAAGCGATGACGAAATCCGACAAGTCCGTCATGCGCAGGTCAATGTGAACCGTCTCCCAGAAATCACGCTCGAACTTGGC
>JAYVZW010000543.1:0-2842 GCA_043783015.1 Verrucomicrobiota bacterium | reverse complement strand
TGTGAGGATCCTCGTCGTCGTTCGCCGTGATGGCGTTCGTGAGGTAGATGCGGTCGCCCGCGACGATGGGGGAGGACCATGCCCTGCCGCGCAGCGCAGTTTTCCACACAATGTTTTTATCCGCTCCCCATACTGTTGGCAAACCTCTCGCGGTCGAATGCCCGTCCTGCGTGGGGCCACGAAATTCCGTCCAGTCAACTGCGGGTCCTTGCCTGTGCGACCAAGCACGCCAGATGAGAAACGCCGCCAAGAAAACCAGCGGAGCGATGAGGATGCGAATGATACGGAAGGATTTCATGAGTGTAACGAAGGTAAGTGATTTTGGGACGATATACAATCAAGCACACATCTGGCAAGGACTTCCACCATGACGCGCATCAAGGTCGGGGAAATCGGGGATGGCACATGACAGCTACTTGCCTGCACAGCCTCAAGGATTTTCCCGCAACGATTCCCTTAACGCTTGGCTTGGGGTTGTTCCACTGTTGATCGCCCGGGATCACTTCCGCTGGAACAGCGAGCTCTGCGCGATGATGTGTATCAGACTGCGCACGCCGTGCTTGCGCTGTTTGGACTCGGCGACCAGCTGTGAAATCTCGCGACGGTCGGCATAGGAAAGCTCGGCCCCGGTGGCATAGGTCAGGAGTTGCTGCGCCAGATTGCGCGCGATCTGGTCAGGATCGGCCAGCAGGTGCTTGCGCAGATCGATGATGTCATTAAAGGCGCGTCCGTCTGGGAGCTGGCCCGCGCTGTCCACGACAGGGCCGAGTTTGTAGGTCGGCTTCCATCCACCAGGATAGACGACATTGGTGGGAACACCGGCACCGCGCGAGCGGTAACGGGTGCGGAAGCGTCCGATGACATCAAAGCATTCGAGGGCAAAGCCGGGAGGGTCCATTTTTGCGTGACATGAGGCGCACGAAGGATCAGCGCGATGTTTTTCCAACTGCTCACGCACCGTGGTCGCGCCGTGGGTGTCGGGATCAATCGCGGGAATGCCTGGCGGAGGCGGCGGCACGGGCAGGCCGAGGATGCGTTCGTTGAACCAGACTCCGCGGATGACGGGCGAGGTGTTGGTGCCATTGGCACTGACCTTGAGAACACTGGCCTGCGTGATTAATCCGCCGCGCTCGCAGTTGGGCGGGAGGAGCGTGGCGTGGATCTTGGAGCCGGAGACGCCTTCGAAGCCATAGTGATCCGCGAGCCTGCCGTTCATCATGGCAAAATCCGATGCGACGACATTGGTGACGCTGAGGTCTTTGACAACAAGCTCGCGGAAAAAGGCCCTCGACTCCGCTAGCATGGAGTCCTTGAGATAAACATGATATTCCGGGTAAAGCTCGCCATCAGGATCGGTGGAATCAATATCCCGGAGCTTGAGCCATTGGTCGAGGAAGTCATTGATGAAGCGCTCCGACCTGGGGTCGCTCAGGAGCCGTTCGACCTGGGTGCGCATCACTTCAGGCTGGTGCAGCCTCCCGGCGTTAGCGAGTGCCAGCAGATCGTCATCAGGCACGGAGTTCCACAGCCAAAAAGAAAGACGGGAAGCGAGCGCAAGATCGTCCAGCTTGCCGGGAGATTCCACGCGGAAGAGGAAGTTCGTGGAAGTGAGCGCCGCCTTGTAGGCGTAATTCAAGGCATCTTCAAAGCAATCCTTGGCGTTGAGGCGGGCCTGCACAAGACCGACATAGCGGCGCACTTCGTCATCCGGCGCGGGGCGGCGAAACGCGTGGCTCAAAAATGTCTTGAGCAACCGGGTGGCGTCCTCGAGGGGCTGGTCGCTGACCACGGTGCAAAGCGGAGGCGCACTCTCGGAAGGGGGTAGATCGGTCATGCGGGGCCAGGAGCGGCTGTTGTTATTGTCGGTCGCGGGTGTGCGTTTGGGAGCATGCGCGCCGCTGGCGCTGTCGAAGGGCTTAATGGGCAGGTTGCCGAAAAGACGGTGATGGCTCTCTGGAGGCCACTGATCAAAGAGGGGTCCTTCCACGTCCAGCCAGTCGGTGGCAATGCCCGGGCCAGTGTAGCCGGCTGCACCGCCCGCCAGCATTCGCACTTGCTGCTCATGCAAATGGAGTGAGGCGCAATTGAAATAGACTTCATCGCCTTTCTCCAGCCAGGGTGTGATCTCGGTGACGAGCGGTTTCAAGGAAGGCGCGTCGAAGTAGCCCAAGGTGCGGCCGACGAGATAGAGCATGGCCACTTCGGTTTTTGGCGAAGGCTCGACTGCGCCCGCGTTCCACATAAAGCTCCAGAGCGAGGTGCGAAGCCGGTATTTGCCCGGGAAAATCGGCGCAAAGCCATATCCAGTCTGAAGATAAACCACATTGGGGTGGAAGAAGCCCGCCGCGCTTTTGCTCGTGGGGACACCAGCTTTTTTCGCCAGTCCAAAGCTGTCGATATAATCTTGGGCCATGAGCTTGCCCGGGGCGGGGTAGAGGGGATCGGGTGCGAAGTTTTTCAGCAGCACCGCATTGCCGGTGCCGAGGGCCTTGCACATGTTGGCATCGGAACCGGGGTAGATGCGGGTCTTCAGGACGGGCGGTGCTTCCGGGCGGGTGGCGGTGGCGGCGTTCAAGGCATACTCCGCCGTCTCCAGATACTTCGCGAGCTGGACATGGGAAAGATCGAGCGCCTCGCCCAGCTTGTCGTAGCCGCCGCGCTGGCCGTCGGCGGGAAGCAAGTCGATCAATCTGAGATCGGGCATCGCCAACAGGTCGCGCAGGGCGTTTTCATATTCCACGCGTGTGATGCGGCGGATGACCGCGCGTCCCTCGGCGGCATGGCGCAGGTTGTCGGCGGCGGTGAGTTCATTGTCCAGCCAGGTGGTGATCTGCGCCGACTC
>JAYVZW010000542.1:0-8560 GCA_043783015.1 Verrucomicrobiota bacterium | reverse complement strand
ACGATCTGCGCGATGCCAGACTCGCCCGGATTCCTGGCGAAGAACTAGCAGCCATCCGGATCAAGAGCATTGCTAATCCAGAAATCATCCTCAACAAGCAGGGTGAAACCTGGATGCTTACCCGTTTCGGTAAAACCGAACCCGCCAACCCTGAACGCGTTCTCAGCTTGATCAATGAAATGAATGCCGCCCTGGTGCGGGAATTTTCAGCCGATGTCGCAAACAATCTGGACCCTTACGGATTGCAACAGCCCTTCCTCGAAGTTGAATGGCGGGTGAAAGAAAAATCCACCCTGCTGAAATTCGGTCAAGGAAAAGACAACGGCGTTTTCTGCCAGTATGATCATGAACCGTTCATCTACCGCATCAATCCCCTGCTCCTCGGTGCCTTGCCCACGGACAGCCTGAAATGGGCCGCCTTGAACATCCTCAGCGTCAGCACCCTCACGGTGAAACGCATCATCCTCACCGAGGGTGCCACTCCTCCAGTGAACCTGCTGTATGACGCAGAGCTTGCGACATGGAGTGGCGAACTCGCCGGCAAGGACATCACCGCTCAAATAGATCGCAACAAGGCAAACTCTCTCCTGAACCGGCTCTCAAACTTCAGCGCAGAAACGTGGGTCTCAGACCGCACCGCCGGATATGAAGCGCTAAAGAATCCTTCATTGACCATTCAAATCCTCGCAACCGATCCATTGCGCCCGGATGCCGCGCCTCGCCCGCGACTGCTCAGTTTCGCCCCCACCACCCCAGGACGGCTGACCACTTCATTCTATGGCCGGCTTGATGACAATCCTGACATCTTTCTCATCAGCCGCGACACTTATCGCGAGCTGGTGATGCCAGTGATGAAGCAGGCTCAGTGATAAAGCTAAAAATTGCGGCGAATCGATCCGTTATTCGAAATTCATGAAAGCTCTCCTGTTATTCTTTCTTGTTGTTTCACTCTCACCCGGATCGCTCCATTCTGAAGGCATCGCGGGCAAAAAGCCCAACATCATTTTCATCCTCACTGATGACCAGGGTTACGGCGATGTCTCGGCGAACGGGAACCCCATTCTCAAGACTCCAAACATGGACCGGATCCATGATGAGGGCGTGCGCTTCACCGACTTTCATGTCAGTCCCACCTGCGCCCCCACCCGCAGCGCACTGCACACCGGACGTCATGAATTCAAGAACGGCGTCACCCATACCATCCTGGAGCGCGAGCGCCTCACGCTGGATGCCATCACGCTGCCGCAAGTGCTGAAGACAGCAGGCTACACGACCGGCATCTTTGGCAAGTGGCATCTCGGCGACGAGGACGACCATCAACCCGAGAACCGTGGCTATGACGAGGTCTTCATTCACGGCGCCGGTGGCATCGGTCAGCATTATCCCGGATCATGCGGCGATGCTCCGGGCAACACCTACTTCTCCCCGCTCATCAAGCACAACGGCAAATTCGAGAAGACCGATGGCTATTGCACGGATGTCTTCTTCACGCAGGCGACGAAGTGGATCGAGGGCGTCAAAGGCAAACAGCCCTTCTACGCCTACATCGCCACCAATGTGCCCCACGCGCCGCTTCAAGTGCGAGATGAAGACTTCGCGCGTTACAAAGACAAGGTGAAGGATCAAAACGCGGCAAAATTTTTTGGTATGCTGGCCAATGCTGACGACAACATTGGCAAACTGCTCGCCAGGCTCAAAGAATGGGGCATCGAAAAGGACACGCTGGTTATCTTCATGAATGACAACGGCGGCACCGCAGGCTGCGAGGTTTTCAACGCCGGCATGCGGGGACACAAGGGCACGCCTTTTCTTGGCGGCACACGCGCGTCATCTTTCTGGCGCTGGCCCGGCACGCTGAAGCCAGCCGATGTGACCAAACTCACCGCGCACATTGATTTCTTCCCAACCATTGCGGAGATCGCCGGAGCCGCGCTGCCGGACAAGGCAAAAAAACAGATCGATGGCCGCAGCCTGGTTCCCCTGCTGGAAAATCCCGCCACAGTCTGGCCCTCGCGAACGCTCTTCACTCATGTGGGACGCTGGGGAAAAGACGCCTCGCCCGAGACTGGCAAGTATGCGAACTGCAGCGTGCGCACGACGGATTATCACCTCGTGTCTGCCGAAAAAAAAGACCGCGGGCCTGCCTGGATGCTCTTTGACCTTCGCAATGATTACGGCGAGGAGCACGACATTGCCGCGCAGAATCCAGACGTGGTCGGCGAGATGCAGGGCGCGTTTGAAGAATGGTGGCAGACCGTGGTCCCCATGATGATCAATGAAAAAGTGCCGCTGGCGGCTGAAAACCCTTTTGTCACGCTCTTTAAAAAGCAGTTCGGTGACGCCGCGCTATCGTTCAAGAAACGGCGTTCGCATGATGATGGCTGATGACTGCCATATCTCCGCTGGATTGCCGGTGAGGGCAGTGAATCAAGTATAAAAAACGCAACGGAAATTTCTCCCCGCCACGTTTGATTTGAGTCTTCTTCCTACTGGCAGGCATCGCAGACTTCGCCCGCGTCGTTCTTGCGCTTCTGCTCGACCAGCCAGCGCTTGTATTCCTCGGGATCAGCACCACCGGCGGAGCCTGTGGACGGAGCCTCGACTTTGGCGGATTCCGTGGCCTTGGTGATGTTGCTGGCGCTGGGAGTGCGGAGGTAATAAGTTGTCTTCAAGCCCTTCCGCCATGCAGCCCGATACATGTGGCTGAGGCTGCGCATGTCGGTGCTGGCGAAGAAGAGGTTCACAGACTGGCTTTGATCGATCCACTTCTGGCGGCGAGCGGCGGCATCAAGGAGGTAGTTGTAATCAATACTGAAGGCGGTGGCGTATTTGCGCTTCAAGTCCGCTGGGATGCCATCAATGCTGCCGACTTCTCCGTCGCGATATTTGAGCTCCTGCCGGATTTCATCCGTCCAGAGTCCGCGCTTCTTGAGGTCCTTCACGAGGTAAGGATTGAGGACGCAAAAATTTCCGCTGAGGTTGCCCTTGGCAAAAGAGTTGGTGAAGATCGGCTCGATGCAAGGGCTGCTGCCCATGATATTGCTGATGGTGGCGGTGGGGGCGATGGCGAGGACGTTGCTGTTTCTCATGCCCTGCGTGGCGATCTTCTTGCGGAGCGGCTCCCAATCCATGCGACCGCCGCGTGGCACATCCACGGTATCGCCACGCTCTTCTTCGAGGAGGTCGAGCGTGTCCTGCGGAAGAAGGCCGCGAGACCATTTGCTGCCTTCGTAGCTGGAATATTTTCCGTTCTCGGCGGCGAGGTCACTGCTGGCCTCGTAAGCGTAGTATGCGACGGCTTCCATGACTTCGTCGTTGAACTCAATGGCTTCCTTCGATGCGAAGGGCAGCCCCTTGCGGAAGAGCGCGAAGTGCAGGCCCATGACGCCAAGCCCGATGGGGCGGTGGCGCATGTTGGCGCGTTTCGCGGCTTCAGTCGGATAGAAATTGATGTCAATGACATTGTCGAGTGCGCGGACGGCGGCGCGGATGGATTCGCGCAGCTTGGCGTGATCGAGGTTCGCGGCTTCATCGAGATGATTTTCGATGACGATGGAGCCGAGATTGCAGACGGCGGTCTCGTCCTCGCTGGTGTTGAGTGTGATCTCGGTGCAAAGATTCGAGCTGTGGATGACGCCGCAATGATCCTGCGGGCTGCGGACGTTGCAGGGGTCTTTGAAGGTGATCCAGGGATGGCCGGTTTCAAAGAGACTCTTGAGCATGGTCTTCCACAAATCCAGCGCGGGTATCTGCCGCCCGAAGATTTTGCCCTTCTGCGCGAGTGCTTCGTAATGCGTGTATCGTTCCTCGAACTTGCGGCCGTAGGTTTCGTGAAGATCGGGCACTTCGTTGCTGCGGAAAAGAGTCCAGTCCTCGCGCTTCTCCAGCCGCTTCATGAACAGGTCGGGAACCCAGTTCGCGGTGTTCATGTCGTGCGTGCGACGGCGCTCGTCACCGGTGTTCTTGCGCAGTTCGAGGAAGTCCTCGATGTCGTTGTGCCAGGTTTCAAGATAGGCGCAGCCGGAGCCGCGACGTTTGCCGCCCTGGTTCACGGCCACGAGCTGGTCGTTGTGCAACTTGAGGAAAGGGATGACGCCTTGCGATTCGCCATTGGTGCCTTTGATATAGCCGCCCGTGCCGCGCACGCTGGTCCAGCTTCCGCCGAGTCCGCCGGCCCACTTGGAAAGGAAGGCGTTCTCCGCAATACCGCGGATCATGATGGACTCGATGCTGTCGTCCACCTTGTAGAGATAGCAGGAGGAGAGCTGCGAATGGAGCGTGCCGCTGTTGAACAAGGTCGGCGTGCTGGAGCAAAAGCGGCGTCCTTTATAAAGGCGATATAGAGAAATGATTTTTTCTGTCGGATTGTCATCCTGCACAAAGAGACCCATGGCGACGCGCATCCAGAAAAGCTGCGGCGTCTCCAGCCGGCGGACGGGTTTCGCCTTCTTGTCCACGATGAGATAGCGGTCGAAAAGGGTCTGGATGCCGAGGAAATCGAAGTCCATGTCCGCCGCAGGATCGAGGGCGGCGGCGAGCTTGTCGAGATCCATCTGAAGCAGCCGCGGGTTGTAGCGATCGATCTCGACGCCACGCTGGAGGTTGCGCTTGAACGCGCGGCGGTGGAATTCCACCAGTGCACCAATGCCGTCGCGCAGGATGTCCCAGCCGAGGACTTCCTCGTAGATGTAAGTGAGCAGGATGCGCGCGGCGAATTTCGCAAAGTCCGCATCCTGTTCCATGAGAGATTTGGCGTTGAGGATGACGGTCTGCTTGAGGTGCTCCTGATTGACCTCCCCCGTGAGCGAGCGACGAAGTTCGTGTTCGATCTCCGAGCGCGTGAGGCACAGGTCGAGACCGAGCATGGCGAAGTCGATGCGCTTCTTCAAATCCACGCCATCCCAGAGCGTCGTGGTCTTGTCATCAATGCGCATGATCACCATTTCCTGCTGGCCGTCGTCCATCGCAGGTTCTGGGGCGCGCAGGGCGCTCTCCCGCGTTTCACGCTCGCGACCGTCGGTGCGCATGGCGCGGAACTGGATGTAAGCGCGGGCCACGCCGTAGTGCCCCTGCCGCATGAGTTCTTCCTCGACGAGGTTCTGCACCTGCTCGATATGGATGTGCTGAGCGCCATCGGCGATCATGCGCTGGGTGACGGCCTCGGAAATGAGGCGCGCGGGCGCGGCGTCCTGCTCAATGGAGACAAAGGCCTTGCACACAGCGGCTTCAATCTTGTTCGGATTCCAGGTGACCATCTGGCCATTGCGGCGGATGACCTTGGTGGGCACGAGCAGAGCCATCGGCGTGGACGAGCGCGTGGCGGAGAGTTTCTCAAAGCGCTGGCGGCGGGCGATGATGCTACGCGCAACATCATGGGCGTTTTGACGGATAAGAACGTGCTCAATGGCGTGATAAATATCCTGCGCCGTAACCGCGTGAATATCATCACCCATTACCTGCGCGACATTCTTGGCGCGCTCATGCAACTCCTGCGCAACCTGCAGGCTGAAGAACTTCACGCGGACCTGGTTTTCTTCCGTGAAGATATCGCTCTCGTCCTTGTTGCGGGCCAGCAAAAGGTCGGCGAGCGCGTTGCCGATGGTATCGGCGATCTCGCCAAGATCAAAGTCACGGTGCTCGTCGAGCACGCGGACCTTGAAGGCGCTCGCGCCGTTGCCATCCCCGCCGCAGGCGGCACCGCGCCAGTTGAAGCGCGGTTTTTCTTCTTTGGATTTTCCGAGGAGATTTTTGATTCCCCGGTCTTCATGGTAAACGTTGCGTGCGATCATGGTGTTGGGATTGGGCTGGAGGTTGCTGGCGGGAGTTTTTTTCGGGAGAATTCGATACGGGGCTGAAGCGCGGAGCGGGGCGGTCAATATTCGTCGTCCGCCGATTCGACAAGTGCGGAACTCTTCTGATAATCGGTCGGCCTGCCCTCGAAGAAATTTTGCTCCAGTTTCATGTCCATCATTTCCGCGAGCCAAGGCAGCGGGCATTTGATCGGCGGGTTGATCGGGGGAAGTCCCACGCTCTTGAGCCGTTGGTCGGCGATGTAGTCGATGTAGAGTTCAAACTCCTCCGAGGTAAGCCCCACCGCAGCCACCGGCAGGCAGTCGTTGATGAAATTTTTCTCCAGTGCCACGGCCTCTTTCATGAGTTCGACCAGTTCCTCGCGGAACTCCGTCGTCCAAATCTCCGGATTTTCATCAATGAGGTCGGAGAACAACTGGCGGAAAACTTTGATGTGATTGCTCTCATCACGCAAAGTGTAGCGGAACATGGTGCCGATTCCTGGGAACTTGTTCTGGCGGTAGAGGCTGAGGATCATGCCGAACAATCCGTAAAACTGTGTGCCTTCCATGCACTGGCCGAAAACGAAGATATTCTTCGCCAGCAGCTTCTTGTTCTCAACCTGTGTCAGGTCAAGATCGCGCCGGAGCGCGTGCGACGTGCGGGTGACGAATTCGTTCTTCTTCACGATGCTCGGGATGTCTTCGAACATTGCCTCGCACTCATGCGGATTGATGCCCAGCGAGGAAATCATGTAGAGCAATGAATCTGCGTGGATGTTTTCCTCATGCGCATGGCGCCCCAGGACGAGCTTCAATTCCGGCGCCGTCACCAGTTCGCGCACGACGTGCTGCACATTGTCGCCGACAATCCCCTCCGCAGCGGAGAAATAGCCGATGCCCATCATGATGATCCAGCGGTCAGTCTGGGTGAGAAAATCCGTCGAGCGCCATTGCTCGATGTCCTTCTGCATTGAGATGTCTTCCGGCTCCCAGTGGTTCGATTTCATCGCGCGATAAAGATCGTAAGCCCAAGCATACTTGAGGGGCAGGAGATTGAAGCACATGCTTTTGCGTCCATTGATGACGCGTTTGGCCGCAAAGGCGGCTTCCGCCTTGTCCTCATCAAGCACGAATTTCCGGGGGCCGATTTCGTAAACTTTTTCCATTTGAATTATGTTGTTGGGTGTGAAGCTAAAAAACGAAGAATTGTGACAAAAATGTGATGTTAGGCTTGATTTCTGCGCTAACACAAGAAGTCGTGGCAATGGTTATAACCACTATATATTGGTTGCGCGGTTGCCAAGATGCACAACATCTTGGGGTATTCCAAGTAAAATCTACAATCCCTTGCGTCTCTCACGCAAAGACTAGCGAACAAATTGAATTACCTTTTTTTAGCGTGAAAAATACGCTTCTGAGAGTCAAATTGATGGCGGGCGTTCTTTTCCTGCCGCCCTGCTTCCGAACTGCCTCAATATGAAGAAAAGGCAGCGCTTCCGGCCTTTCAGAAAATGCGAATGCGACTGAAAAATCCTCATCATGACCGGGCGTGTTAAGCTGAACGCCAGCTTGCATAAAAGCGGCAGCCGATGTATTTGATGCGCACATCTCATTTTAGGAAGGGTGGCTGAGTGGTTTAAGGCACTCGATTCGAAATCGAACGTAGTCAAAAGCTACCGTGGGTTCAAATCCCACCCCTTCCGCCAATGAAATCAAGGCTTAACATTTGGTTTGAGAAATAAAACGTGTGCGTCCCCTCAAGTTGTTTAACCCCTTTTCAACCGGTAATGCCCAAAATGAGATCCTCAACAGCATCGGCAAGGAATCGGCGCGTGCACTAGTTGGTCCTAAGGTGGACAGAATTGAATCAACTCGGAAGCACCAGTGCTCACAAGCTGTGGCCGACACCTAAAGAAAAGCCCTCTCTCACCTTGCGAGTCTACAAGCGAACCGGTTCATTGGACTAACAGTCAGTGATTCGAAATGCCAATGGGCCTCGGTTCAACTAAATATTCCGCAGCGAGTGTAACGAATCACTCCGCCCGCGTTACAGTTATTAGATGACCGAATTCTCTTCCGATTCCCAAGAACCGCACGATGCCGATCTGGTGGCGCAGGTGCGTGGTGGCGAGACGGAGCGATTCGCCCTGCTGGTGCGCAGGCATCTGGCAGCGGTGCGGGCGTTCGTGGCGATGAAGCTGCCGGTAGCGCATCTGGCGGATGAAATCACGCATGAGAGCTTCGTCTTCGCGTTTCGGAATCTGGAAGCACTCAACTCTGCCAATTCATTCCGTGCGTGGTTGCGGGCGATCGCGTGGAATCTCGTGCGCAAGGAGCTGCTGCGCTATGCACGAGAACAGGCAAATCTTTCGCGGCTAGAACGGGCGCAACTCGCGGACCTCGCCGCCGATGCACGCGGCGATACGAGTGATGAGGCGGTTTTCCTAGAGGAGTGCATCGCGAGTCTACCTGACACGTCGCGGCATCTTGTGCAGGAGCGCTACCAGCTCGGGCTTTCCAACGAAGAACTCGCCGCCGCGCGGGGCCGGACCGCGGAGTGGGTGCGCGTGACGCTGTTCCGGATTCGCGCACAACTCCGCGAATGCATTGCCATAAAACTCGGGCAGACCACTTATGAAACCTGAGGAACAGATTGCCGGATATCTCGCGGGTGCGATGGATGAAACCACTCGCGCCGCGTTTGAAGCCACGGCACTGGCAGACGCCGGTTTCCGCCGCGAACTGCTGGACCAGCGCCGCATATCGGC
>JAYVZW010000541.1:0-2852 GCA_043783015.1 Verrucomicrobiota bacterium | reverse complement strand
TTGCGAGGCCGAGTGCGTCGTATTGCTGGGCGGTATTCTGATTGAGCTTGGGCGTGTCGAGTTCCTGTGAACTGAGCGACTGGTAGCGGGCAAGGGCGCGGGTTTTACGTTCGAGCTGCACGGGGCTGACGGGCATGGCCATGTCGATCTCGTGGGGGTCTAGGGCTTTTTCTTTGCCGCGATAAATCCAGAGGCTGCAAGTGGCGGCCCAGTCTTCGCGTGCGCATTGAGCGAGTGCTTGCTCGATGATGCGGAAACACAAGGCGCTGACGGATGACGGATCGGCAGCGTCGCCGGTAGTGTAAATTTGATGCGGACGCAATTCGCGCAAGAGCTTGGCAGTGGCGGCCACATCTTCATCACTGATGCGGAAGCGGCGGTAGCGTCCTTTTTCGTAAAAAGGGAGATCGAGGAAGGTGACCCGATCAGGGCTAAGCCCGAGAGCATGGGCGGCATCGCGCATTTCTCCGCGCAGAATGAGACTTTTAAGATGACGCACGTCTGGGGGATCTTCGCCGAATTCACCTTTTTTCTTCAAAAGTTCAAGAATGTGTTGGGCGTAGCCGGTTTGCTTCTCCCAACTTTCTGCCGCAGTGGTGGAGATTTCTAGCAAAGTGGATGCGAATTTATCAGGCTCAGAGTCCGGAACGCGAAGGCCGCCGCTGGTGAGGCTGACGAGCCGGACGTCGTGCTTCTGTTCGACCAGGCGGTCGATGGTGCTGCCGATGCTGACGATGGCGTCTTGCGGTTCCGGACTGAAGATGAGAACGCGCTTGGGGTAAGGTTTGGCGCGCTCGGGGCGGGAAGTATCGTCGGCGTCTGGCTTGCCACCGGGCCAGCCGGTAACGGTGTTTTGTAGTTTGTTAAAGATGCGGATGTTGAGCTGATAGGCGGGGCCTTGCTCGCTGAGAAGATCGGAGAGACCGTGTTCGTTGTATTCCTCGTCCGTGAGTTTCAGGATGGGCCGCTTGAACGACGCGGAGAGCCAGCAGACGGCGCGGCGCGCTTCCTGCGGGGTCCACGTCACCGGGCCTACGAGCCACGGAAGTTTTATCCGGGTGAGTTCCCGCGATGCACCCTGATCAATGTAGAAGCGCGCGGCGGAATGGCCTTGCAGGAACGATGCGGAGACGGCCTCGGTGACGGGGCCTTCGACGGCTTTCGCGATTACCCCGGCTTTGTTTTCCCCCCAGGCCACGAGCACGATTTTCTTCGCGCGCAGAATGGTGCCGACGCCCATGGTGATGGCGAAACGCGGGACGTTTTCCTCGCCCCGGAAATCGGCCGCGGCGTCCTGTCGCGTGATGCGGTCCAGCGTGATGCGGCGCGTGAGGGAGTCGCGGCTGGAACCGGGTTCGTTGAAGCCGATGTGTCCCGTGCGTCCGATGCCGAGAATCTGGAAGTCGATGCCTCCCGCGGCTTCGATGGCATCTTCATAGGCGCGACAGTGCTCGAAGATTTCATCGGCTGGAATGGTGCCGTCGGGGATGTGAATGTTCTCCTGTGGAATGTCCAGATGATCGAAGAGCTGATCGCGCATGAAGCGGTGGTAGCTCTCGGGATGGTTGGCCCCGAGCCCGTGGTATTCGTCGAGGTTGAAGGTGATGACGTTCTTGAAGCTGAGCTTTTCCTCGCGATGAAGGCGGATCAGCTCGCGATAAAATGGCACCGGGCTGGAGCCGGTCGCGAGGCCGAGCACGGTGGGCTTCCGCAGCTTGTTGTTCGATTCGATAAGTTCCTTCACCTCTTGCGCGAGCGAAGCTGCGGCGGCGCTGGAGTCGTCAAAAACGACCGATGGAATTTTCTCGAAGGCTTCAGCGACGGAGCGACGTGTCTGCATAAGTTAATTCATATTAATTTCGCCCGCGAAGCAAGGGCCAGTTTGCGATGCGCTTCCTGAACTGCAGCGACGGTTGCTTCACAGGCATCGCGAATCTGATCGAAACGGTCTTCTTGAATCCAAGTGGGTTTCACCATCCAAGTTCCGCCGACTGCCATGACCGGTCGGAAGGCGAGATAGTATGGCAAGATTTCCAGATGGATTCCGCCAGTGGGCACAAAGCGCATGGTGGGGAAAGGACCGTGCAGTCCCTTCAAGACGGGCAGTCCGCCAAAGGCCTCCGCAGGAAAAAATTTCACGCAGTTTACGCCCAGATGCAGCGCCTGCATGACTTCCGCGGGAGTGCAGGCGCAGGGAATGATGAGCAGGTCCCGCTGCTGACACCAGCGGATCAAGTCCGCATCCATGCCGGGCGAGACGATGAACTTGGCCCCAGCATCAGCCGCTTGTTCCGCCTGCTGCACATTCAAGACGGTGCCTGCTCCGACGAGCATTCCATCTAACTCAGTCATGCGTCGCAGTGCATCCAGCGCGGCTGGTGTGCGCAGCGTAACTTCCGCCACCGGTAATCCGCCATCCAGCATCGCCTCCGCCAGCGGCGCGGCCTGACCGGCATCGTCAATGATGACTGCGGGCAGCACAGCGTGTTTGCTCAGGCGGGCGATAACTTTATCGATCATGCGCAGATGTTAGCGGGAAGGCAACCGGGGGCAAGCGCGCTTCCGCAGACGGGCAAAACAAAGCCGTTGCACAGAACGCATCCATTTGCTGAAATGCATTTGCACGGACAAATGTTTCCGTCCAAATCACGGCATCCACACACCATGAATACTCCCCCCGACAAACCTGACATGAAACTCTTCTGGGCGTGCTTCATCGCCCTGGTCGCCACCTCTTTCGTCTTCGGGGTGCGGGCCAATACCATCGGCGATTTACAAAACAGCTTCAACCTCTCCGAGCAGGAGAAGGGCGCGATCAATGGAGCGGGCATGTGGCCGTTCGCGTTGAGCAT
>JAYVZW010000540.1:0-8577 GCA_043783015.1 Verrucomicrobiota bacterium | reverse complement strand
GCATCCATCTTCGCCAGATGATCCACGCTTTCGCGATCCGTGAAGGGCACAAGCTGGATGCTGTCCTTCGGCAGCCCGGCGATCTCACCCCCGTGCTGTAGGGCGGCAGCGAGTGCGGTGTTGGATTCTATGGCCTCGGAGCCGCCGCGCAAGATTGTCGCATTACCCGTCTTGAAGCAAAGCGCTGCGGCATCACTGGTCACATTCGGACGCGATTCAAAGATGATACCGATGACGCCAATGGGCACGCGCACCTTGCGCAAATGAAGACCGTTGGGGCGAGTCCACTCGCTGAGAAGTTCGCCGACTGGATCGGGGAGTTTGGCGACATCTTCGATGGCGGATGCTATAGCCTCCATGCTGCTTTTGCTCAGCCGAAGCCGGTCCACCATCGGCTTGCTCAATGCATTCTTCTCAGCGCGGGCCACATCCTTAGCGTTCGCATCGAGAATGGCCTTTTCCGCGCGGCGCACTTCCTTGGCCATGGCGTTCAAGATATCGTTTTTCTGCGAGGAGGAAAGCTTTACCAGCTCGCGTGAAGCAGCCCGGGCGCGTCGGCCCATGTCGAGGATTGCGTCTTTGATTTGATCGGAGGTCATGAGGATGGGAACCATGCTGTCGGTTAGCGAAGGCTCAACCTGAAACTCGGGGTTGGTCATTTAGAACATGACGTGAGTTCCTCTCAAATTTAAAAAACACCATTTTCAATTACCCCTGGTGCTCAGGGGACGCTTTTTCCTCACGTCCGGCATTTTGCCTGCGCCGGGTTTGATTCGCTTTTCCGGCGGGATACCGAGCCGCTCTTCGAGTATCGGCACATTGGTCATCACGCTGGGTGTGTCCAACCCATCGTCATAATTTTTTTTGAGGATCGCATAGGCGCGTTCCCAAGCTGCGCGGTCATTGACTTTCACGAGTTCGTAGGCCGCCTTGCGCTCGTAGAATCGCACGGCACCCTGCGCGTAGGCTGCCAGGTAGGCTTCTGCTGCTTTCGCGGGTTCTGGCTTCCGGTCACAATATAGATCGCCGAGCCGCACCAGTAGTTTTTTATTATTCGGCAAGAAGCGCAGTCCCTCTTGAACGATTTCAATGCCGCGCTCCACATGATCACGGAAGAGTTTGCTGCGCAGCGCCGCCCGCAGGTTTTCATCGCGCAGATAATGGGACGCAGCATTCCAGCCCTGATGCCATGCGGCGTCATCCCAGTAGGTGGCTTCCCGCGGCTGCAATCGCGTGGTAATGGTCATGAGCGAATCCACCTTGCCCCAGTCCAAATCTTCAAATGCCGAATAAGCCTGAAGATAAGTGATGCTGGCCACCAAGGAACGCAGGCCGCCCAGCGAGGCGGCGAAACCCATCTGACCAAGGCTCTCTCGCATATCAATTCCCACAGGATTTTCGAGCAGACCTTGGGCATGGAGATCATCCGAGAGACGCTGCTCCAGCGGGAGTTTCGCGATGCCGACGGCTGCAAAAAGGGCGATGGCGGCGAGCTTGTGGGTCATGGGGGGGAAGAGAAAAGAGAAGTGAGAATTTAGTAGGGAGAATGGACTATGAGTTAGTCATGCGCTAAATATATGCCGTCAGCATCCGTGCTAATTCATCTGCCTTGGTTTGCAATGCAGCCGTGTCCGCGTAATTCAAATCGTGTGCCAGAAGAAGATGGTAGGCTGCTTCATCGACCGATGCCTGGGCGATATTGTAAAAGCGCATTTTGTCCGCCTTGCCACGACGCTTAAAGCCTTCAACAATATTTGCCGGGACTGATGATGCCGCGCGCCTTAATTGAGATGGCAGGCCAAAAATCTCGGTCTTCGGAAAGTCTTTGGAGATGTGATATACCCCAAGCACCCACTGATGACCCTGCTGCCATACCAGCAAATCTCGAAAACTTTGCGCCGCGCTCATAGGTCCATTGCCATCGTTCTATCTCCTAAATTCCAAATTCTCCATCCTTCATCCTCAAAGCTCCTTCTCCGAAAAAATCAAATGCGCTACCGCCGTGTAGAGCACGATATAGAGCAGCGCAAAGCCGGTGATCTGGCCGAGAGTGGCCAGCGGAATGGCGTTGCCATCAATCACAGCTTGCACCTCGTCGAACAGTGTCAGGTCCGGGCAAATGACGGCCAGCAGAAAGGAGAGAATCTTCTTCCATGTTATTGCGAGAGACTTGAGCAGATAGCTCCGCAACAGTCCCTCGCCATGACCGACAATGGTGAAGCAAAAACTCACGATGATCGTGAACAACGTGGAGGTGGCAACACAAGACATCAGCAGCGCCAGCGAGGTGACGACCGCCGCTTTAAGAAAGACACACCAGACACCGGCATGGAGACTCCAGGAGAGTCCCTGCCTGCTGATGTAATCCGTCACGGCGGCGATATTTTCCGGCGTGGCGTTTTGCTCCGATTGCAGAGCGGCGATTTGGTTGGCCGTGATCATCCATTGCTTCAGCCAGACGACCCCGCAGAAAAAGATGTCCATGATGAACAAGCCACCACCAATGAGCAGCAGAACACCAAGCAGTTTCCCGATCAAATATTCATGCCGTGGCACCGGCTTGCTCAGAATCGTGTAGAGGGTGCGATCTTCCACATCACGCGGCAGTAACAGCGCGGTCGCAGCAATGGCGATGACGATGGAGAAAATCTGGAGCGCACCGAAAACCACATCCTTGAGCAGCTTGAGTTGCTGCTCCGGACTCATCGTGGGGAATGCGAAGGCCGCAGCGACGACGATGATCGCGAAGACCACGAGGAACGCGAGAATCTTCATCCGCAACAATTGCGTCACGGTGTTCGTGGCGATGGTCCAAATGCGCGACGGGGAAAATGCTTTGAAGCCCTTCATGGAAGTTTCTGTGACGGCAGTTGCGCTCATTTATTCTCCTTCTCCCGTCTGGACGGTGGTTTCCAGGAACAACCGTTCCAGGGTGGTGCGCGGTTTGCCCAAAGAGACCAGTTTCGTGGAGCTGCCACTTCCTTTGATGAGAGCGCGGATTTGTTCGA
This sequence comes from Verrucomicrobiota bacterium, assembly GCA_043783015.1. Lineage (GTDB taxonomy): Bacteria > Verrucomicrobiota > Verrucomicrobiia > Verrucomicrobiales > Verrucomicrobiaceae > VFKE01. The sequence continues at coordinate 5,569 of JAYVZW010000540.1, read as the reverse complement.
GCTGCTCCGGCGTGGCGTCTTCCAGAATGATTTCCGTTTGATTCTCGACCGAGATCAAGTCGTCCAGTCGTCCTTCCCGCACCATGCGCCCTTGGGACATGATACCCACGCGATCACACACCTCCTGCATTTGTTCCAACAGATGAGAAGTGACCACAATGGTGATGCCGCGTTGCTTGAACTCCAGAATCAGATCCCGAATGCGCCGCGATCCCGCAGGATCAACGCCCGCCGTTGGTTCATCGAGAATCAGCAGGCGTGGCTCATGGATCAGTGCCTGAGCCAGTCCGATGCGCTGGAGCATTCCCTTCGAGTAGCCGCCCACGCGACGGTTGGCGGCATTCTCCAGGCCCGTCAGCTTTAGCATCGCAGCGCTTCGGTCGCGTAATTCCGAACCGCTGAGGCCACAAAGCTTTCCGAAGAAATGCAGCGTCTCCCGGCCAGTAAGATGCTTGTAGAAATACGGATTCTCCGGAAGGAAACCGACATCATGCCGGCTGGCCACCTCCGAGCTGTCGCGTCCAAAGATACTCGCGTTCCCTATGGTAGGGATCAGCAGGCCCAGCATCACTTTCATCGTTGTGGACTTGCCGCAGCCGTTTGGCCCGATGAGGCCATAGACCTCGCCGCGCTGCACGGTGATCGAAAGCCCGCTCACCGCTGTCAGCGGCTTGCGGCCCATCGCGCCCTGGAAAACCTTGGTCAAGTTTTCCACGGCAACGGCAGGCGTTGCCGGGTTCTGGTTGTCGATCTCGCGGGGCATGATGGGAAGGGATGTTGGCAAATAGAAGAGCGGGAGCGAACATTTGCAACTCAGCCGATTACAATCCTGCGGGCCAGGTCTGGAGGCTGCATATTTATTGAGACTTGCATCATATGGGGGATGTGTTCCCAAGGAATGACGGCACTCATGCAGTCCTGCAATAACAGGCACGTTCGATGACAGCGGAGGAATGATCCCTAATTGCGCCCTGCCGCAGAGATCGATGGCAGTAAATACACGAGTATGACATAAATGTTTCTTGCCAGAAATGAACTTTTTGCTATCAACACTGGAATTCTATGGTTTTCTCCACTGCAAATACAAACTCAGTGCCCGCAGCTCATGGGCAGAGCCATCCTGTTCTGGCCCCATTGATCGCGGCAATCTTCGCCCTTGGGCTGTTGCTAGTCCCGGTCATTCAGAGTGCAGCCACGGGCACATCAGACATCCCGCTCTTCAATCCTAATCATTATACTGCTGAGCAACTTGCCGGAAGCACTCTGCATGACGGCATCCCGGATGTCTGGAAGATTTACTACGGCTTGAGCACCATTGATCCCAATGTGGCCAATGATGACTACACCGGCTCTGGCGTGATGAACCGCGAGAAGTATCAGTTGAACATTCATCCACTTCCACCAGCCGACACGCTGCCGCAGGCGTCAAATCAAAAAACAGCACCCCAGAAACAGGCCAAAAGCAAATCCACTGCTTTACCAGCTCCGCCTGCTCCCTCTGCAAGCATAACAAAAGGTGACTTCTCCGGCACTTACAAGCTCCCCAACAGGGTCGGCATCAACATCTATGGATTCAAAATCAGTGCGTCATGGGGCTATGTCAAAGATGGGCAGATCGGCAGCACGATCAACAACGAGTTCCATGGCTGGGTCTCGGCTGGTGGTAAAGGAGGCGAGATCGAAGTCTGGTCGCTTGAGGTCAATGGAGTGAAGAGACAGTTCGTGGAACTGGACGCCAGCAAAAACAGCCATGGGATCAAACAAGTGGTGCAAAATGCTGCTCCAGGAACGTATCTGCTGACTTGGAACCATATGGGCCGTAACGTCGGAGCGGCTGGCAAAAACGACTATTTCGTAAAAGTCTATCTCACTGACGGTCAAAATGAGTTGGCCCCGGCCCTGGTCACAGCAAATTTTCCACAAGCAGGCAAGCCCATCAATAAAACCCGTTTTGAACCTCAGGCGGTGGCTTTCACAGTGAAAGCCGATGACCTCAAAATGGTGGACGGCAAGCCGACGCGCAAACTCTGGATTTGCTTTGACTGTCCGCAGAAAACCCTCAACACCTTCGGAACATTCATTGATGATGTGCGCCTCCAGCCCATTGAGATAGACCAACCAACGGTCGATGCTCAGGGCAATGGCGGTGCTTTGTCGAAGGTAGATGACGTGAGGTTCTCGCGTTGGTGGAATGCCTATCCCGACGCGGCTCCATTCAGTCTTAACAAGGATTTCATTAAAAATGATCCCGACAGATTCGTGATCAAAATCCCCGCTGCCATTGCGCCGGACAAAACGACTATAAAGGCCAAGCTTTCCACCAAGGCACCACAGGGCTTGGAGAACGGAAGCGAGTATGAGCAAGCTGCTACCGAGATCACGCTTACCAAGAAAGGTGACTGGTATGAATCCAACCCGATGATCTTGGTCACCAATAAAGAGGACGGGGACGAAACAAAGACCGGCCTGAAGAAAGCTCAGAATGACACCGAGGACGCCACGATCATCGCATGGATGGGCAGCAAGCTGGAGATCGTGCTGACTGTGGCCAACAACACCAAGATCACATTCCCCGTCTCGCAGGCGAAGAAGAAAGTCACCCTGGACACCTTGATCGTGGATGCCCAGGCAGGCGGAAGCTTTGACAATGTCTCTGCGGACTATGCCACGCAAGCAAGAAGAGCTAGGGAAACTTTTGCACAGGAGCTGATCCAACTGGAAACTCCTGCTCCAAGGAAAGTGCCATTTCAGGGAGCAGTTCTCGAAGCAGTTGTGATACCACACATAGAGAACAAGGATTCTCCAGGTAACCTGACGGTGTTCTCATACTCAACTAACAGCGGGCTTCACAGTGAAACGGAGTTGCTTCTTAACCAGTGCCTTGATCTTTACCAGCGGCCTGAGAAGACAATACGTGTGCTTTACCTCCCAGTGCAGACGACCAATAGCAACGTCTTTATCGTAGGTAAAATCACAAAAATAGGTTACACAGATCCCAAATCTATAAATGGCACGACACTTTCTTCTAACATCTTGTCTGCCGAATTTCCGGGGCTGAAACTAGGAAAATTTGAGGGCACTATTTTGATGCTTGAAGGTGAAATCGGCAAACCAATGGCCACGTCCACGCTGGCGCACGAGGTCGGTCATGCGCTTGACCTTTTCCATGTTTCTGAGACCAGTCCGCTTGATGGTGCCATCCCGACACCAGAGGATCCGTGGCATAGGCTGATGCTCCGTATCCTGGATTCCGCACCGCTCAACACGAAAAGGTTTGCACCATCTGAGCATCAGAAGTTCGAGACCAAGCCCTCTGTTTATTTTAAGACCAGCACCGCGCCATGAAACCTGTCATCATCTTATGTGGAGTCTTCGCCTCGTTGTTGGCCGCTGGAGCGGCAGACAATGCCCAGACGTTGAACCAAGCCGTTCAGAAACTGGTGGCTGTTCCTGATCCGCCTTTTGGCGCGCCCCTATCAGTTCATGCTGAATACAATGCGGCATGGATAGCGGTGACCCGGCTGGGGAGCGACGATGAAATCCGCGCCGCGCTCTGGAAGATTCTTAATGACGAAAGCCAAGTCTCAAATTGGCAGCAGGCTTTTCATCAACTCTTCAATTATGGAGCCGTAACTCAAGTTTTAATGAAAGATAGTGCCGCCTGGGTGCGGCGCAATCTGGATCGTCTCCTCTTGGGGGACAGGGCCATGCTTTCAGCCGCGCTGGTCGTGTTAAACGCTACGATTGAGGAAAGTGATGCCCAGTTGTTCCGGGATGCGGCGGGCAGGCTGCCTGCCGGAAACGAAACTGAAAAGAAGAGATTGCTTGCCATGGCTGAAGGGGTTCCTGAAAGAATCAGTTACAAACTCCTGGGCGAGGCATACACGCGCGATATGAATGAGCGACTGGCCAGGGGAGACCGCTCACCGGAAGTCCTCGGTTGGAACAAGCGCAGGATTGAGCGTGAAGAAGAAGATCAAAAAAATCTGGAGGTTAAGCGGAAATTCATAAAAGCTATCAGGGCTGGTGCCAGTCCTGAGGAAGCAGGCAAAGCGGCGCTGGAAGGTTTGTCGCTCAAGTCATCTGAGCCGCCGCAACCGGGCAAAAGTTCGTCGTCTTCCGGGGTTGTGCCGTCTAAAAAGCCGCAAGCATCCGCACCGGCGCAGGGAGAATCACCGGGCCAATCGAAGTCGAATTCAACGGACTCAGCGCACGAAACAAGCTCGCAAGGCTGGCTAACATGGCTTGTTCTCGCCTTTGCCGCAGCAATCGGCGCGGCATGGTTGTTCCTTCGCAAGTCAAAGCCGTGACTTGCTGCAACGCGCCGTGCCTCCAATGCTTGCGCCTTAGCTCCTCTGACCCCGGAGCGATCCGGGGCTTTTTTAATCATGTGCCAGTGTTTGTGTGACGGAATTCATCACGGGAGGCTGCTTTCCAGAAAAAGGCACTCACTTTTCAAACCGCTCTAGCTGACGATACTAAATCCACGGACTCCAGTGAGCGGTGCAATGTCCTGCATTAATACCTCTCGAATGTTTCCACGCAGGGAGCTTTCTTGCACTGCCTCAAGAAATGCCTGCAACTCCTCTGCGTCAGCCGACATCGCCTGAAGTTCCACGCGGCCATCCGGCAGATTCCGCACCCAGCCTGTGACTTCGAATCCAGACGCGATTCTCTTTACCGCATAGCGGAACCCCACGCCTTGAACGCGCCCGGTGTAAAATACCTGTTTTGCTGGCATGGAAGAGACTATACCTTCGAGGCCCAACCGTCATCTCGTTCGTGTTTTGCAATTTGGGATTTGTAGTTTTGCCCGCTGCGCGCAATTTCCCCGCTTCCGATTCCTGCCCATTCTATCATGTCTGATTCCATTCCTGCCACTGCCCCGCGTCTTGACTTCATCCGCGAAATCATCGCCAACGATGTTCGCGCCGGAAAGAACGGAGGCATGGTCGTCACCCGCTTCCCGCCGGAGCCGAACGGATATCTGCACATCGGACACGCAAAGTCGATCTGCCTGAACTTTGGCATCGCCCAAGAAAATGCGCCCAACTCGCGATGCCACCTGCGATTTGATGATACGAATCCCACCAAGGAGGAGACCGAATATGTGGACTCCATCATGGAAGACGTGAAATGGCTCGGCTTCGACTGGGGTGCGAATTTGTTTTACGCGAGCGACTACTTTGGGAAGTTGTATGAGTTTGCCGAGCAGCTCATCGGGAAGGGGCTTGCTTTCGTCTGCGATCTGAATGCCGAGCAAATGAGACAGCATCGCGGCACGCTCACGGATCCCGGCAGGCCCAGCCCGTTCCGCGACCGCAGTGTGGAAGAGAATTTAGATTTGTTTCGCCGGATGAAAGCCGGGGAATTCGCTGATGGCGCGCGCACCCTTCGGGCAAAGATTGACATGGCTCATCCGAACTTGAACATGCGGGATCCGGTCATCTACCGCATCATGCACGCGGAGCATCACCGCACCGGCAATGTCTGGTGCATCTATCCGATGTATGACTACGCCCATCCGCTGAGTGACGCGATTGAGGGCATCACGCATTCCATCTGCACG
>JAYVZW010000539.1:0-2859 GCA_043783015.1 Verrucomicrobiota bacterium | reverse complement strand
GAGGATTATCTCGAGGACCAGCTTGCGTTGAACGACGAAGTGAAAGCCGCTCTCGATCAATCGCGCCGCGAGATTGCCGGCGGACAGTTCACGACGCGACAGCCCCGGTGAAGCGTGGCGGCGGCGCTGCAAATCTGGTCAGCCACTTTTTCGCGCGCCTTTGATGCCCCGCCTGCTTCCGTCCGTCAGGCGGTGCAGAGCAAGGTGGATGAAACAGAGTCTGAGAGCGGGTCAAAATGCCTTCAGCCCGGAACCGGGTCAACACCTCATTCCCCGACAACGGAAATGCTAAACGGAGTCAGACAGGCGAGAAGCGCCAGCACTTTGGGCATGAGCGGACGGGTGTCCGCAAGGCGGTTGCTGGGTGCCTTCAGCGCAACAATTGCAATGCGATGCAGCGCGATATTTTGCTGGTGCGACATGCTCCCGTCCATTGTCAGCAACACCTCGAAACCGGCTTCCGCAGCCTTTTGCAAAAGTTTGCCGTTCTGGATTCCCGCCCAGCCGATCAGCGGCACAGACTCCACCTCATGCCCCGGCAGATCGCGGCGCAAACGCCAGTCCAGATTCTCGTCCAGAAGGATTCGCATTCAGGCGGCGGTCAGCGCATGAGCCTTCGATTCCTCCAGCAGGGCGACAACCTGCTCCCTCTTCACACTGGGAAAGCCCTCCAGAAAATCCTCGATCGAATCCCCCGCCTCCAGATGATCGAACAGGCTGCGTGCCGGCACACGCGTGCCCGCAAACACCGGCTCGCCACCGAGGATTTCGGAATCGTGGATCACCACCTCGCTCATGCCGGAAAACTAGCCTTGTCCATGAAATGCGTCAACACGCATCCCGCTGCCGAACAGGTTTCGCAGACCGCCTGCGCGGTTCCTGCCGGACGACCCGCCACGACATTTACAAGCGAAGTTGAATAGCGGCAAGCGGCTCTTATGAAATGGGGATGGCAGGAATGCCATCCCTCCGGGCAGCACGGAATCCTTTCTCCCGGAGGGCGGTCATTCCTGACCGCCCCATTGGTCTCGGCTCATTTTCGGCGGTTTCTTGATCTTCCCGAAGAGTTCCGCCGAGAGTTTTTGAGCCGCTGCTTTTTGTTCTAAAGTCATCTTCTTTTCCAGTTTTTCACGGCTCTTGACAGCGTCAGATTGATTATGCGCAGCGGCTAGGTTTAACCAAGCATAGGCTTGAACCTCGTCTTTGGGAACGCCTCTGCCAGTCTCATACATTCCTCCGAGGAAGATTTGAGCCGCGGCCTCTCCTTGTGCTGCGGATTTTTGATACCATTCGACGGCTTTCGCTTCGTCTTTGGGAACGCCGCTGCCATTGGCATACATCTTTCCAAGGTAGCATTGAGCCCCGGCATCTCCTTGAGGTGCAGATTTTTGAAACCATTCGACGGCTTTTGCTTCGTCTTTGGGAACGCCGCTGCCATTGGCATACATCACTCCGAGGAAGAATTGAGCCTCGGCATGTCCTTGAGCTGCGGCTTTTTGATACCATTCGACTGCTTTTGCTTCGTCTTTGGGGACGCCTCTGCCAACGGCATACATCACTCCGAGGTTGCGTTGAGCCTCGGCATTTCCTTGAGCTGCGGCTTTTTGCCACCATTCGACAGCTTTTGCATCGTCGCTGCCGGCATACATCATTCCGAGGTTGCGTTGAGCCTCAGCCAATCCTTGAGCTGCGGCTTTTTGCCACCATTCGGCGGCTTTTGTATCGTCTTTGCGAACGCTGTGGCCTTCGTTATAAAACACTCCGAGGATGAATTGAGCCTTGGCATTTCCTTGAGCTGCGGCTTCTTGAACCCGTTCAATTTCTGTTGCTTCGTGATTTTTCTCACATGCCCAGAGCATCCCGCAAAACAGCAGAAGTAATGATTTCTTCATATCGACGTTTTTTTGACTCGCTCCAAAACTCAGTCCGGCAGCTTCAGGTTTTCGGAAATTGCCCATGATGATCTGGAGAAAATGAGATGGGCTGTCTCACTGTGCTCGATTCCGTTTCCATTGGTGCAGTGATCCCCGATGGGTGTTTTGTGAAGATGTGACATAACCTCAAATCACGAAAATCTTCGCCGGATCGCTCCACGCGCCCATGACCGCCTTGAGCCGTTGGGCGATACCGGAAAGGAAGAATGGGGAAAAGCCGTGAACCGAAACCCTTTCCGGTATCCGCTATCCGGTTTCCGCTATTGCCAGTGCCGTGAATGGTGTTCATCGGGGATTCCGTTGCCGCGCCGTGTTTTTCACCAAATCGCGCGGCGGAATCAAGCGTTTATTTCAGCAAAAAGAAAACGCGCGCGGATGGAGGGAAGCGCGCCGTCGCTCGGGACCTGGAGGGAAGCGCGCCGTCGCTTCCGTGGCCGGAGTCCCCCCGCCCCGGCATCGACGGCGCTATGCCCTCCAACCGCCGCTCGGACTTATTTCGTCGGGGCGGCGGGCGCAGGTGCGGGTGCCGGCGCGGGTTGCGGGCCGTTCTGTTTCATCCACGCATCGAACTCCTCCTGCGTCTGCACGATCATCATCGCCTTCATGTTGGCGTGGCCCATGCCGCAGAGTTGCGCGCAGACGATCTCGTATTCGCCCGTCCTGACCGGTTTGAACCAGGCGGGAAATTTCGAGCCGGGGATGGCATCCTGCGTGATCCGCATCGAGTGCAGGGAGAGGCTGTGAATCACGTCGCGCGAGGTGATCTCCAGGATGACGGAGCGGTTCACCGGGAGATGGAGTTCGCCAGGGGAAAGAATGTCGTCCCTGCCGTCCGGATCGTTCTCCTGCGGCGAGATCATGTCGGGGTTCGGCTTGCCGAATTTCCCATCCGCGCCGGGATACCAAAAATTCCACGCAAACTGCT
>JAYVZW010000538.1:0-8595 GCA_043783015.1 Verrucomicrobiota bacterium | reverse complement strand
CACATAGACGGAGTGCGTGACCTTGAGGACTTCACGCGCCTGCATGTGAGATTGCCGTCAGCTATCGTGCAGAGAGCTAAAACTGGAGAACTGCAGGTTGGCTTCAAGTGGGCAAATGGAAGTGGCCCACGAATCCGCGTTTACAAAGCTCAGGGTGGCGAGGGAGATGAAAGATACTTGTTTTACAAATACGAGGCCAACTTGCAGATTGACACGGATCACCTGAACTCGGTGCTTGATGTGAAGGGAAGCCAGACCACATTCCTACCAAATACCTACTGGCAGGGTGTGGCGGCAGGAACAGCGAAACTGAATTTTATTTTTGAAGGTTGCGCAAAGGGAGCAGCTAAGCTTACCATGGTTATCAAGGTTGGCTCCTCACCAGAAGTCGAAGGAGCAGGCGTCTGGATCAAACTCATGGATGTCCAGGAAATGTTCGAGCGAGGCAAGGTTGCGGCTCCCATGGCAGAATCTGACAACGTTCCTGACCCATGGGTGACAACTGAGCCATTGATCTTCCAGTCAACCACTGACCCGAATGGGAATGGGTTCCAGGTTGATCCAGACGAAACCAAGCAATACATCATCCACGTTCACGGCTGGCGCATGACGTATGCTGAAGCTCAGACTTGGGCAAACACAACATTCAAGCGGCTGTGGCATCTGGGCTACAAAGGACGGTATGCTTTCTTTAGCTGGCCGACATACAGCCCAGCAACAAGTGCACTCAAAGGCTATCTGACTTACAACAAGAGCGAGTATCGTGCATGGATCTCTGGTGCTGCGCTCAAATCGTATGTGGCCTCGCTTCCTAGTGGCTACACTAAAAATATTATGGCTCACAGCATGGGCAATGTTGTCGTTGGCTCAGCATTCCGGCAAGGAATGGGCGGGATCTCCAATTATTCGCTTTTCAACGCTGCAATGGCTGCTCAGGCATACGATCCGAGCCGGGTTGACTATCCGCTCGACAAACGCCGGATACTGATACTGACGCAACTGTCCCAAATCGGTTCGGCCTCACAAGCAAGTTCAGTAGCATTACAGCCAAAGTGACAAACTTTTTTCTTGAGGATGATCAGGCCACAACGATTTGGAGTGGCAATCATGCACTTAACAAGCCACAGGGTATCTTGCCAACAGATATACCGTATGGCTTTTCGCCTAACGGCTATACAATTCGCGGCTCTATTTTCAAGCTTGCTGAGCTTGATCCTTCAGTCGTGAGGACGCCCCTGCGCGGACTTACGAAGACTGAAGAAGCTTTGGCATTTGTCACGCAGACGCGATCCTTGCCGGCTGGAAGAACGCCCACAAGTCTCGGTTTCACCGGCGGGTGGCAGATCGACATGGATCGTTTTGTTTTTAAAAACAACTATCGAAGCCTTTCCGGCAGTGAACACAGCGCCGAATGGGTTTGGTCGCTTCAACGCACATTTGGAGTGTGGCGGGCACTGCTCAATTCTTTCGACATTTTGCCAAATCCAATCCCATGAATATCCGAACAGCAATCGTGGGATTATTTTTTTACTTTTTTTGGTGGCCAGTTTTTTGTGGTGGCCGACTAACAAGGACAGAGCGTTAATGAATCAGGATGAGCAAACAACTCAATCTCGAAAGTCTCCGGCAATTTCTTCGTTACCACCGCTAACCGACACAACCATCACGCCGCCGTCCGATCCGATGCAGGCATTGATGAAGACACCAATCAATTTTTATGGCATCGTTCTCGACCAGTATGGCACCCCTGTCCCTACTGCGAAAGTCGCGGTTTCGGTAGTTGATAATATGAATAAAGCTTCCCCCCTAAATACAATATCAGATGGTGCTGGAAAGTTCACGGTCCGGTCGAAAGGATTGAGCATGCGAATCGAAATTACTAAAACAGGTTACTACTATGTTGATCCAGGAGGTGAATTAAAGCCTTCGATTCAAGGCTTTGACTTTGGCGCAGATCCAGGCAGAGGAATTAACAAATCAGATTCTTCGTCACCAATTTTTTTCATCTTCGAAAGGCTGGGAATCCCATCGCTGTGGAGCGGCTTTTTGCCCAGTCGAAAGTGCCACGTGACGGAACCACGATTGCGGTCATTCTTTCCAAGGCAAGTAAGCTTGCTTTGCAGATCAGTTGCAGAACTATGGAGGATAGCACTCAAGCACCCAACGCACCATATGATTGGCGCTGCGAAGTTAAGATCAACGGCGGAGGAATACAAGTTGAGCACAATGACTTCGATTTTATTGCTCCTGATAGTGGCTACGCTTCTTCATTTGTGATCGACATGCCTAAGACTCTCGGTTCTAAGTCATGGAATAGTCGGGCAAGCAAGAAGCTCTGGCTTCGGTTCTCTGACGGATCTCACGCAAAAATCAACTTAATGATGAACGCGTGGGGCGACCATTTCGCAGTGCTTGATGGCTATCGAAATCCGACGCCGAATGACCGAAACCTGGAGCCCTCACCAGATGCTCGATAGATTGAAGTTACTGAACATTGCGGACAGGGACACTTTCCCCTTGATTCAAACGTATCCAGCTTAACTTTTGAACTCATGGCAGGCATTCCCCTCCAACCGTCCCCCGCAAATCTCACGTCGGACGAGTGCAAGCAGCGCTCGTTGTGGGGGAGGACGCGTAAGGGTTTTATCAAAAAACTCGACTACGAATTGGACCAGCAGACAAATCTGGACACGGGCGAACTCAGGCGCTTGAAAAGCTGAGGGAACGGGTTAAAGCACTGACGAAGGGATGCCGCACACAACCATCCGCCGGAGATAAGTGAGTTTCCACGGCTTGAATTTGTGCAGGAGTCTTATTTGCTAATTCCGTGAAAACCAGCCGCTGACATCGTGATGAAAAACATCTGCCTGACATTGATCGTCTCCGTGGGATTCGCCCATGCGGCGTTTTCCGAAACGCTATACAAGCAAAGCGGGAGCGATCCGACATTCCAGGAGTTATTGAAAGGCGGGAAACTGTCAGAGGGGCACACTTCCAAGCACGGCGTCACCGGTTCCAAAATCACTGTCAATCTCGGTCACGTGGAAACCACTCCGGAGGCCAAACGGCCGATTCCCCGCGAGATTCTGATTCATACACTGGGAAACAGCGCGATTCGCCGCGATGACTTTGGTAAATGGTCACGATGGTATCAGGAGCAAGGGCACACGCAGGTTTTCCGGCTATTCCAAGGCGAGGAAAACACGCGTAACGCCCGCGAGAAGGCCGCGCGAGTCGAAGCCTTTAACAAAGTGGGCTGGAAACACGGAGCCTGGCATGAGTGGAGCGGCACCTACACCCTCGTCAAACCACATGGCGCGGCGATTTTCCAAGTAAAAAACAACATCAACGACTGGGGGGTCGCGCTCATGACCAACGACTCAGGCGACGTCATACTCAACCGACGTCGCGGGAAGGATGAAGTGATCGCGAAGAACATGGTGGGAAAGCCATTCCATATCCGAATAAGGGACAATGGACTGGACTACGAAGTTTATCTGGAGGGCAAAAAGGTCGGCAGCGGCTCCTATGAACGCCTGGAGGGCCATACGAATTTCCGTTGGGGCATGTATTTGGGCGCTCATGAAGTGAAGCATGACGCCATGATTTTTGTCTCGGGTGCCACCGTGGACGGTAAAAACGCCAAGTAGCGGCTGGATGATGCGTGCAGGCTCCTTCGTTACCGATTGTCCTGGCTTCGTCTAGGCTCGCAGCGGGCGCGTGGTAAATCGCGTGCGGCCGCGATGGGATCGCACTTTCCCCTTGCTTCAAACGTATCCAGCTTAACTTTTGAACTCATGGCAGGCATTCCCCTCCAACCGTCCCCAGCAAACCTCACGTCGGACGAGCGCAAACAGCGTTCGTTGTGCGAGAAGACGCGCAAGAGCCTGATCGAGAAGCTCGACAACTGGGAGGATCACAAAGTATGGGACGAATTCTACCAGACCTACTGGCGGCTGATATACAGCGTGGCCAGCAAGGCGGGGCTGACGCGCGAAGAGTCTTTTGATGTCGTGCAGGAGACCATCATCGCGATTGCGCGCCAGGTGAAAAAAGGCCAATACGATCCTCGCGCAGGTTCGTTCAAGGCCTGGCTATTACAGATGACGCGCTGGCGCATCCTGGATGTTTTCCGCGCTCGCAAACGCCAGCCGTCCCTCGCCGACCAAGGGGACAAGGACAGCGAACATGCGGAGCTGGCCATGGAGCGGCTCACGCAAGACAAGGACAATGTGCTGGAAAAAATGTGGGACAAGGAATGGCGCGATAACATCAGCAATGCCGCGCTGGAGCGTGTGAAGGGCCGGGTCTCGCCACGTCAGTTCCAGATTTTTGATTGTTATGTGATGAAAGGCTGGGGCGTGAAGAAAACCTCCGAGGTTCTCGGCATCAACGCAGCCCAGGTCTATCTGGCCAAGCATCGCGTCGGGGCCATGGTGAAAAAGGAAGTGCAGACTTTGGAGAAAACGATGCTTTGAAGTCCTTCGGCAGTAATGATTGGCATCGTCGCCTAAGCGGCGTTCAGATTTTTTGATCGAACTCTGGTTACGGTGAATGTTTCCTGTTAGACTCTCTCCTGATCATGCCTGTCACCAAGCATTCAGCCGCACAGGAACCTGATTCCGGGCTGGAGGATCGCGGGCCAGTGGAAAATTTGCCGACAAGGGAGCGAATCCTGTCTGGTGATGCGGAGACGATCCGGGAATATCGTCCGCCTTTGACATCGCAAGCGCATCGCGACGACATACCGATCTCGGACTTGCAACTAGTGCGTCGCATCGGGTCCGGTGCCTATGGCGAAGTCTGGCTGGCGCGGGCGATCACAGGTGCGTTGCGCGCGGTGAAGATCGTATGGCGCGAGGATTTTGAATTTGAAAAAACATTCCGGCGTGAGTTCGAGGGCATCCAGCAATTCGAGCCGATTTCTCGCGGGCATCAGGGACTCGTGGATGTGCTTCATGCGGGCTGGAACGAGCAGCGCGGTTTTTATTACTATGTGATGGAGCTGGGCGATGATGCGATACACGGCACGAATTTTGATGTGGACACTTATGTGCCGAGAACACTGTCCACGGATTTCAAGCACCACGGGCGGCTGAATTTGGAGTTCTGTCGGGAGACGGGCTTCTTTCTCGCGGACGCGCTGGGTTATCTGCACAGCTACGGTCTGACGCATCGCGATATCAAGCCATCCAACATCATCTTCGTGGGCGGCGTGTGCAAGCTGGCGGACATCGGACTGGTCGCCGCGCAAGGCGAGCGTTCCTTTGTCGGCACCGAGGGTTTCGTGCCCCCGGAAGGGCCGGGCACGTTTGCGGCGGATATTTTCAGCTTGGGGAAAGTTTTGTATGAGATCAGCTCGGGGAAAGATCGCATGGACTTCCCGGAAGTGCCGGAAGATTTGCAAGAGAAAGAGATGAGGTTCTGGCGTGACTGGAACCAGGTGATCTGCCGGGCCTGCGCGCCGGATGTGTTTGAGCGATATGCCAGCGCGGCGGATTTTGCCGCGGCATTGCGCGAGGTGGGCGTCGTCAAACCGGAGCCAATGGGCCGACGGATTTTGCGCAGCATGACCCGGCTGTCTGCGGGGGCGATTTTCACCGGCACCGCGCTGTCCATGCTCAGTCATCAACGCGACTGGCGCATTGCCATGCCGGCGTTGGATGCATCAAATCTGACGGCCGAGGAAGTGGCCAGAATGCGACTGCCGCGGGACGGGCGTTTCTGGATGAACAGCGCTGGACTGCGTTTCGTCTGGCGCGGAGGGCGTCATCTCGCGGATCGTCCGGTGACGCTGGAACTGTTCAACCGGTTTCTCGATGCGACCATGCATCCATTTGAGGGAGAAGTGACGTCGTGGACGCCCAAGGGCGGGAAACAGGAATACATCGTGGTCGTTCCACCGGATGATGCGAACGCATTTTGCGACTGGCTTGGACGCGAGGATCGCTCCTCGGGCGCGATGAATGATGACTATGAATACCACTGGAAGCCCGACGTCGCAGTCCGGTCTGCCACAGGAGCACGTGAGCAATGGAAATCGCTACGGCTGGAATTGGTGAAGCTTCACTTCGGCGAGGTGGCCATCACCAGTTCACCGCCCGGCGCGGAGGTGATGGCGAACGGCGAAGCGGCTGGCATCACGCCGCTAAGCACCTCGCGTGTGCGAGTCGGCGCGGGGATTTTTGAGCTGCATTTACCCGGATACAAACGCGAGGTCTTGAGCGGAAAAGTGGAGGAGGGAAAGACACTCCAGATGGATGTGAAGATGAAGCCGACGCGAGCCGTGGTGTTCGGCAAGAAATGGACCAATTCACTCGGCATGGAGTTCGCGCCACTCGGTGACATCTTGATATCTTCAGCGGAAACCCGGCGGGCTGACTACGAGGAGTTTTTCCGTAACACGGTCAGCTCTGCGCCGCCGCCGGTTCCGCTGGATGCCGACCGCACACTGCCAATGACGCATGTGTCCCGCGCGGATGCGCTCTCATATTGTCGCTGGCTGACCATGACCGAGAAAGCGAAGGGTTTGCTGGAGGACAATCAAGTTTACCGGTTGCCCACAGATGACGAATGGAGCATGGCGGCTGGCCTGCCCCGGGAAAAGGGCGATAGCCCGCAAGCGCGCAATGATCGCATTGAAGGCATCTATCCCTGGGGCTTCATCTGGCCGCCAGTTCCAGCGTCTGCCAATTTATGGGACGTATCGGGGACAAAAAACAAAGAGGTAATCAAGGGTTTCAAGGATGGATTTCCCGGCCTCGCGCCAGTGCGTTCGTTCCCCGCCGATTCGCGCACGGACATATTTGATCTGGGAGGGAATGTCTGGGAGTGGGTGCAGGAAGATTTCGGCGGAGACGATTTCAAGCTCGCGCGAATGGGCGTGGTGCGGGGTGGAAGCTGGCGCACGAAGGAGCGCACGGAACTGCTTTCATCGCATCGCCGCGCCATCAATGCCGGTTCACGGGTTGATGATGTCGGATTCCGCATCGTTCTCAGCACGGAGAACGTCCACGCGCGCGAGGACGAGTGAATTCACACGTCCTTGACCGCATGAACCAGTTTTGCAAGCGAGTCCTTGGCATCGCCATAAAGCATCCCGGTATTTGATTTGAAGAAGAGCGGATTCTCGATGCCGGAGAAGCCCTTGCCTTTGCCGCGCTTGAGAACGATGACGGACTTGGAGCGATCCACTTCGAGAATGGGCATTCCCGCGATGGGGCTTTTTGGATTATCGCGCGCATCGGGGTTCACCACGTCATTGGCACCGATGACCACGGAGACGTCGGTGTTGGGGAAGTCGGAATTGATCTGCTCCAATTCATAGAGCTGCGAGTAAGGCACGTTCGCCTCCGCCAGCAGGACATTCATGTGACCGGGCATCCGGCCTGCAACGGGATGAATGGCAAACTTGACCGTGACTCCGCGCCCCTCAAGCGCATCTGAAAGCTCGCGCACCACATGCTGCGCCTGCGCTGTGGCCATGCCATAACCGGGGACGAAAACCACCTGGCGCGCGTAGGCCATCTGCGTTGCCACATCATCGAGAAGAACTTCCCGCATCTCGCCGCCTTCGCCGGATGCGGTTTCAGATGACGCGCTGCCGAAAGCGCCGAACAGCACATTGGTGATGGAGCGGTTCATCGCTTTGCACATCACGACGGATAGGATGAACCCGGAGAATCCGTCCAGCGTGCCGGCGATGATGAGAACATTGTTGGAGATCGCAAAACCGGTCGCGGCAGCGGCCAGCCCTGCATACGAATTCAGCAAGGCCATCACCACCGGCATGTCCGCCGCCCCAATGGGCAGCACGAGCATGACGCCGAAGACAAAGGCAAGAGTCATCATCAAATAGAAAGCCCAGCCCGCTCCGGGAGTGAAGATGAGATAGAAAAACAAAATTATCGTGGTGGCGATCAATGCGGCATTGAACACCTTTTGCCCTTTGAAAGTCATCGGAGCACCGGGCAGCATGCCCATCAACTTCGCGCAGGCAATAAGGCTCCCGGTCGTGGTCAGGGAACCGAGCAGCACCTCAAAGCTCACCGCCGTCATCTTGAATCCACCGAGAGCCGCGCCGTGCGTGTGATATTCTGCAATGCCCACCAGCGAAGCCGCCAGCGCCCCGAAGGCATGGGACAAGGCCGTCCGCTGCGGCAATGCAGTCATGGGCACCCAATAAGAAATAATACCCCCGATGGTGCCGCCGATGATAAGGCCCGCGATGATCCACTGATAGCTGATGATCTCCTTGTGCAGCAGCGTGCCAATAATCGCGAGCAACATGCCCAGCTCCGCCGCGTGCATCCCGCGCCGCGCAGTGTCGGGATGCGTCAGGCAACGCAAGCCGTAGATGAACAGCAGCGAGGCGATGAGATAGCTGAACTCAATGAAGTAATGCGTCATGGCGTTCAGCTATTTCTTTTCTTTTGCAGCGGGGGTTTCCTTGCGCTTGAAAAACTTCAACATGCGCTCCGTGATCCAGAATCCGCCCACGACATTGATCGTTGCACAAGTAACGGCTACAAATCCCAGCGCCGTGCTCACCGTGCTGTGCTGCGCGCCCGCCGTCACGATGGAACCCACCAGCGA
>JAYVZW010000537.1:0-2863 GCA_043783015.1 Verrucomicrobiota bacterium | reverse complement strand
GCGCCGATCACCAGTGGTGGGTGTTTCCTCTCGCTGTCACGGGGGTTTTCGTTTTTGTGCAGCAGTTCGACGGATTATTTGTGACCCCTAGAATCGTCGGAGAGAGCGTGGGGTTGCATCCGATGACCGTGATCGCATCGGTGTTTGCGTGGAGCTTGATTCTCGGCGGACTGCTCGGTGCCATCCTGGCCGTGCCGATGACTGCCGCGATGAAGGTGCTCTTCCAGCGCTATATCTGGCAGCGCGCGGTGGTCGGCGACATTCCACCTGCCGCGACCTGATTTTTCCTCCGGCGCATTTTCCAAAACGAACGCTCGCAACGGCGGCGTTGTCTTTGTAGTTTCGCCAACTATCACATGGATACCAACACAAATTCATTTCCTGCCAGATCAGAACCTTCCACCACCGAACAAATTCAAGTCGCCTCCGCATGGGTGGAGCCGCTGCGCTCCGAAATAGCACGGGTGCTGGTCGGGCAGAATGACCTCGTTGACCGCCTGCTCATCGCGCTACTAACCAGCGGACACGTGCTGCTGGAGGGCGTGCCCGGACTGGCGAAGACGCTGACAGTGCGCACGCTGGCTTCCTGTCTTCACGCGCGTTTCCAGCGCATCCAGTTCACGCCGGATTTGCTACCGGCAGATGTGGTGGGCACCATGATCTTCAATCCGCGCGAAGGTTCCTTCTCCCCCCGCCTTGGCCCGGTCTTTGCCAATCTGGTGCTCGCAGATGAAATTAATCGCGCGCCCGCCAAGGTCCAGTCCGCGCTTCTCGAAGCGATGCAGGAACGGCAGGTGACCATTGGCGAAACGACTTACTCGTTGCCAAATCCTTTCATGGTTCTGGCCACACAGAATCCGATCGATCAGGAAGGAACCTATCGTCTGCCCGAAGCACAACTCGACCGCTTTCTTCTCAAGGTGCGGGTGGATTATCCGACACAGGCCGAAGAGCGTGTCGTGCTCGACCGCATGGCCACCTCCAAGCCCGACCTCGAAGTAACACCCATCATTCAAATCGCGCAGATCGCCAACAGCCGCGACATCGTGAACGCCATTCATATGGATGACAAGATCAAGGACTACATCGTCTCCCTCATCTACGCCACGCGCCATCCCGAAGAGTGCGCGCCGCATTTGAAAAATCTTATCCGTTGCGGCGCATCCCCTCGTGGCACGATCAATCTCGCGCTCGCTGCCAGAGCGCACGCCTTCTTGCAAGGCCGCGA
Organism: Verrucomicrobiota bacterium; assembly: GCA_043783015.1. GTDB lineage: Bacteria > Verrucomicrobiota > Verrucomicrobiia > Verrucomicrobiales > Verrucomicrobiaceae > VFKE01. The sequence goes on along the minus strand of JAYVZW010000537.1, from coordinate 1,635 downwards.
CTATGTCACCCCCAACGACGTCAAAACCCTCGCGCCGGACATCCTGCGCCACCGCCTGCTCCTGAGCTACGAAGCCGAAGCCGAGGGCGTAACGACGGAGGACATCATCGCGCAACTGCTGGATAAAATGCCAGTGCCTTGAAGGAGATAGAAGATGCAAGATAATAAGATTCACGCGGGCGATGGAGTGGACATGCCTTGAATCTTAAAGTCTTGAATCTTGCATCTAAAACGCCATGAACCATCCTTCCGATCAAGAAGAACGAATCACGCGCATCTTGAAACGCGTGCGGCGCATTGAGCTGATCACGCGCGGGCTGGTGAAGGAAACGCTCGGTGGGGCGTATCACAGCCGATTCAAGGGTCAGGGCATCGAGTTCGATGACTTCCGCGAATACCAACCGGGCGACGATGTGCGGTTCATTGACTGGAACGTGACCGCGCGATTGAATGAGCCGTTCATCCGCAAATACATCGAGGAGCGCGAGATGACCGTGCTGCTGCTGGTGGATGTGAGTTCATCCGGCGACTACGGCAGCGGCGAAGACAGCAAGCGCGAGCGCGCTGCGGAGATGGCTGCGGTGTTTGCTTTCAGCGCACAACAGAATCAAGACAAGGCGGGGCTGGTCATGTTCACGGACGAAGTGGAGTTTTACCTGCCCGCGCAGAAAGGCTCGGCACAAGCCTTGCGCATTGTGCGGGAGATTCTCAACTATCAGCCACGCCGACGCCGCACCGCGCTGGAACCCGCGCTTGAACTCGCCGTGCAACGCATCGCGCATCGTTCGCTCATTTTTATCATCTCTGATTTCATCACCCCGCAACCGCCCACATGGGAACGCGCCCTGCGCGCCTGTGCCGCGAAGCATGATGTTGTCGCCGTCCATCTGATGGATCCACGGGAACTGGAACTGCCTGATGTGGGCCGCGTCTGTCTGGAAGACCCCGAAACTCGAAATCAAGTTGTCGTGAACACTTCCAATGCGCGCGTTCGCGCAGCTTACTCGGAGCGTATTCAGGAAAGAACCGATCTCCTCGCCGCCATGCTGCAACGCAACAATGTTGAGCGCATCCCGCTGCGCACCGACTTGGATTATCTCCCTGCTCTCAAAGCTTACTTCAGATCGCGTAAAAGACATTGAGCCGATATGAGCTTTTCGTATTCAGTCACTAATTTCGCTGCCCGTCTCAAGACGCGGGACGTGGCGTGGACTTGTCTGGCGTTTGCTCTGGCAGTTCCCAACTTAAACGCGCAATCGTCCCCGCCTACCCAGCCGAAGCTCACGCCGCTGCCTCATCCCGATCTGCCTAAGCCTATTCTCACCGAGCCGGGGCTCCCCCTCTGGCTGGTTATTGTGGGCGCAATCGTCGCGCTCCTTCTCGTCACAGTTGTGGTCTGGCTGCTGTTGAATCGTGGTCACACACCGGTGAAGCCTCCTGAGCTCCCGCTCGCCAGGGCGCGAAAACGCTTGCGCGAATTGCTGGCTGAATGCCATTCGCTTCCGCCCAATGAAGTTGGACACCAAGTCTCTGTCATTGTGCGCGACTATCAAGAAGCGCGATACGCCGTCCCTGCGCCCTACCGCACGAGGGAGGAGCTCTACGAAAAAAACACGATGCCCGACAATGAAAAAC
>JAYVZW010000536.1:0-8642 GCA_043783015.1 Verrucomicrobiota bacterium | reverse complement strand
GCTCGTGGACCGCAAGTGCCAGGAAATGACGGTGCTGTGGAAGGGCTACCGCTACCTGAAAAACGATCCGTCATTGCTGCCGGAGATGGGCCGCATTGAAGCGCGGGAAAGCGCGCTACCGTTTCACTACATCCCAAAGGCGAAGGTGGCAGGCATCGAGAAGAATCTTCAAAACGGCGACATCATCGGCATCGTCACCAACCAGACCGGCGGCCACTGCTCGCATGTTGGACTCTGTTATATCACCAAGGACGGCACGCGGCATTTTCTGCACGCATCGAAAAACCATCATGAGGTTACATTAGACGAACGGTTGAGCACCTATCTCTCGGAATTCAAATATCATGCCGGCATCATTGTCGCCCGTCCTTTGCCACGCTCGTCCGCCATCACTGATGAGAAAGCTTATCGGGTCAGGCTCTCGGAACTGACAAAGTGAGCGTCTCATTTCTTTTTCTTGTGCGATCTCTTCGGCTTGGTCGGCGGAGCCGCAGTTTCATCGGACTTGGTTTCAAACCCTGCTGGTTTCCCTAATTTCTCGCGCACCATGTCTGGGGTCATCTTGGCCACGGGAAGATCATAGCCGAGAGTGTCATGATTGGCTTGAAAACCATTGCCGTCCACATCCACATAAATAGGCGAGTGATAGGCCATGGGATGCAATCCTGACTGGTCGCTACTGCCATACCCCGTCTTCAGGGTCATGGTCTCGTGCGTGACCACGACGATGAGATGGGCGTCTGATTTCAAGGGGACGGCGATGGTTTGATCAAACTTAATCACACCATCAGCAAACATTTTTGGATGGCTCAGGCGTGTGAAATTGAGCGATGGCTCCTGGCGCCCGTTCACCAGCACTTGAACGCGGTCAATATCCTGCCAGTCGGTGCATTGCACTCTCACATGCAGGTTCACAATTCCGTTTTCAGCCCGTGCATCGTCACCGGGCATTTTGCCATCGCCCGTAGTGACTTGAAGGAATGGCCCGGTGGTCAGAATGACATGACCTGCTTTCGCGTGATGCACGAGATCACCGCTCCAGTCGATTTTCGCCGGTTCATCAATATTGCTCGGCAGATACATGCGCCACCCTCCGACGCCATTTCCGAAGACACTGTGCGCATCCGCGACGGCCAGCGGCGTGATGCGATAGCCAAGATTGAGTAACTGCAGCCAAATAAACTGCCGCACTTGTTCGACCTTGGTGACCAGTGAACCCTTGGCTTTGGATAATTTCCAAGGCGAATCCGCCAGAATGTTGCCCGCGCCACTGAGAACTCCGTTCTCCGTCTCCATGCCATTCACCAAGCTCTCGATTCCCTTAAACCCGTTATCGCCCTGGCCGTCGAGATTGCGGTCATTGAAAAGAAACGTCAGATCGGGGTGATTAATCTGCACCCAGCGATCCTCGCTCCCGCCTTGCCAGCCCCGCAAAGTTAGCGCGCTGATTCGCGGGTCCGCATTCCATACGGGCGCGCCATTGTCCTGGGTGAAGGGTTCCGGTGTTAGAGGGAAACAGTTCAAATGAGCAGCGCTTCCGGTCAGTTCCATACCGGTCACAGTCTGGATTTCGTCATGCAGACCAAGCTGCTCGATCACCGGACGCCAGTCATAGATGCGGTTGTGCTCCGTCGCCGGTGCAAATTCAATGTTCTCGGCGGCGATGTTGATGATGCGGTCCGGAGTGCCGCAGACATTGTCGCCGCTCGGCGTGGAATGATTGTGAAAATCCGCGCTGATCCACCCTGCGGTATCCACCAAGCGTTTGAGACTGGCTTTGATCTCCGCCCTGTTCCCCTGCTCCAGCGTCACGTCTTGCTCGTGATGACTAAATTCTATGCCGTGGGTGACGACGATGTGATAACTGCCCGGAGGAACTTGAACGGTGAAGTGACCGTTCTCGCTGTGATACTGGTCACGGCAACCGTGCGCCCGCATGGCCGGGCCGAGATCGAGAGGCTTCGTGTCACTTGTGGCCAGAATTTGAGCTTTGCATGGAATCGCTCGCCCGTTCTCACCGGTGATGACAAAATCAAGTCGCGTGGCGGGTTCGAGCTTCACGATAATATCCGATTTCTCATCCACCTTCACTTCGGCTTCGACATTGCAAGAAGGACGTCCCATGTCTGCAATCGCGAACTTGTGTTTACCTACAGGCAACTCCAGCGTCATCACGCCCTTCGCATCGGGATAACCCGGAATCTTGCTGTTTCCATGCTCAAGCATCACTCGGGCTGACGGCACTGGCTGGCCAATACCGTCGGCAACTTTGATCTGCAATGTCCCCGTCTTTTCACCGTGCATTGATTGCACCACACTCCAGGCTTCGAGAGGCGAACGCCCCACGGCGAGAAAGCGCGACCAGGTCACTTCCTGCTTCGGAGGCAATTCCAGCATGTCATCCACTGACCTGGGTCCCTTCAATGGAATCACGCCCGTTGCATAGCCAGCCTTGTCTGCCGGATCAACCGAGTCAGCCCAGCGAATCCCATCGCGCTCACCAGTGTTGTTGAACCGAGTCCACTCGTCTTTGGTGCTGACCTTCATGTTCTCGATGCCGTCGTTGCGCACCGTGGTGATGATCCAGATGCCCTGCTCGCCATCACGGATTCGATATTCGTGGCGCTTGAACAAGCCATTGTTTTTTTTGCTGGTGACCACCGTTTCCACCGCAGCCTTTTTCTCCTTGCTGCCGGGCACCACCCGCACCCATGAAACCTGCCCCCGCTGTCCCGCTGGACAGAAGCAGGTGATCTGATCATTCTGCCCGTCACGCAGTGTAAGATCATATAAGCAGCCTGGCGTCACTCCATCCGCACCATAGAATGTGCTCATGTTCGCACGGCGAAGATGCGCGTCTTGAGAAATGAGCGCGACGATCTTTTCGTTCCGCAGAACAAAGTCGCCACGGATGCCGTCGGCTTCTTTTCCAAGTGGGAGATCACCTTCCATTCCGGCACCAACTTCAAAGGCATCGGCTGAGAGAAGCGATTTCGCCGTCAGGCACCAGAATCCCATCAACAAGTAAAATGCGTTTTTCATCGGACTAAGCAACGAGTTGCCCGCGCAAAAACAATCAAAAAATCTGAGCCTTGTGATTACCGCCGAACTGAAGATTCAGTTGCCGCACTCGCACCAAGGCGTAAGACTGGCGGCGGAAAATGGCTGCTAGCAAATCTTCATCCCAGGAAAAATCTCGTATCCTCATCGCCTGCGGCGGCACGGGCGGACATTTGTTTCCTGGCATCGCCGTCGGCGAGATGCTGGAGGCGCGCGGGCACAAGGTGACGCTGCTCATCAGCGAAAAGAAAATCGACAGTCTCGCGGCCAGCAGTCACAGCGGCATGAGTTTCGAGAAGATGCCGTTTCTGGCCATGCCCAAGCCGTGGTCGCCCAAGATGATTTCGTTCCTTCTCGGATCGTGGCGTGGCTTGAAGCAGTGCCGCAAGATGATCCGCGACCGAAAAATCAATGTCGTTCTGGGTATGGGTGGCTTCACTTCGACCGCGCCAGTCATGGCGGGAAGAATGGAGAAGATCAGGACGTTCATCCACGACTCCAATGCCATTCCGGGGAAAGCCAACAGGCTCACCGCGCGCTTCGCGGATGTGGTGTTGCTCGGTTTTGAAGCGTGCGCCTCGTTCTTTCCCAAAAAGGAAACGCGCGTGACCGGCACGCCAGTGCGCTCTGCCTTGCGCATTGCAGCACAGGAAGGCAAAGACAATCCGCATGTCTTTTTCAATCTCAAACCGGATCGCAAGACTTTGCTCGTCGTCGGCGGCAGCCAGGGAGCGCGCGGCGTGAACAATGTGGTGATGCAATCCCTCAATCAGCTAGACACGCTCGGCTTGCAAATCCTCCACATCACTGGCCCTGCCGATTACAAGGATGTGCGAGATGCCTATCAGGGAAAGGAAATCGCACTGCGCTCGCATGTGGCTGCGTTCTGTCATCGGATGGAGCTGGCTTATCAGATTGCGGATGTCGCGTTGGCGCGCTCTGGTGCTTCCACACTCGCGGAACTGGCATTCTTCGGAGTGCCCAGTATTCTAGTTCCCTTCCCGTTCGCCGCTGACGATCATCAAACGAAGAACGCGGAGATCTTCAGCAATGGCGGCGCTGCAGTAATGATTCCGCAATCGGATCTTTCACCCGAGGTGCTGACGGATACGGTTGGGGATATTTTGCGAAACAAAAACAAGCACGACGCGATGCGGAAAGCCGCGCGCGCGATGTCCTGTGACGATGCGGCGGAGCGCATCGCGTGGATTATTGTGGAATGACCTGAGGGCGCGCGCCCTCAATGCTGGTTACAGAATTCCTCGAATCGATCCATGCCGCTGTTGATGATGTCTAGGCTGGTGGCGTAGCTGAAACGAATGGTGTAGTCGGCTCCGAAGGCGATGCCGGGAACGGCGGCGACCTTTTGCTTGCTGAGCAGTTTCTCCGCGAAGTTCACAGACTTGATGCCGATCGGCTCGATGTTCACGAGGAAGTAGAATGCGCCTTGTGGCTCGACAACCTTGACCTTTTTAATCTTGCTGAGGCGATCGAGCATGAACTCGCGACGGACGTTGAACTCCTCGCGCATATCAGCCACGACCTGCTGGTCGCCGTTCAATGCGGCAATGCCGCCGAACTGCGCGAAGGTGGTGGGATTGCTGGTGGTGTGGCTTTGAATGGTGTCGATGGCCGTGGCAATTGCCTGCGGCGCGGCAGTGTAACCGAGACGCCAGCCGGTCATTGCGTAGGCTTTGCTGAAGCCGTTGATCGTGATCGTGTGATCATAGACTTCCTTGCTGAGCGAGGCGATGCTGGTGTGCTTGGTTTCGCCATAGATGAGCTTTTCATAAATCTCGTCGGACAGGATGAGGATGCCTTCGCCAATGGCGATCTCGGCGAGTTTCTCCATCTCATCCTTTGTGTAAACTGCGCCGGTGGGATTACCGGGGGAATTGATGATGATCATCTTGGTGAGCGGCGACATCGCCTCTTCGAACTGCTCGGGCGTAATTTTATAACCGCTGGCGGCAGTGGTTTCCACAATCACGGGCACGGCACCGACGAGCTTGACCATCTCGGGATAGCTCGTCCAATAAGGAGCAGGAATGATGACTTCATCGCCAGGATTGCACACAGCGAGGATCGCATTGTAGCAGGAATGTTTCGCGCCGCAGTTCACGCTGATTTGCGAAGGATCATATTTGAGGCCGTTGTCCACCTCGAACTTGGCGGCGATGGCTTCACGAAGTTCGAGTAACCCGGCGCTTTCGGTGTAGCGGGTCTGGTGATCGTGCAGGGCCTTGATCGCAGCGGCGGTGATGTGGGCGGGAGTGTTGAAGTCGGGTTCGCCCGCGCCGAAATTGAGAACGTCCACTCCTTGTTTCTTCAATGCTTTCGCCTGGCTGGTGATCGAGAGCGTGAGTGAGGGAGATAGTTCGGCGACGTTTTTTGCGATAAAGTCCATGTGCTGTTTTGTGTAGGGTTGGGAGGGATGCCTATAAAGGAGCGGTTTGCCGGTTTGTCAACGAATCCAAAACGAAACTGCCCGCCTCATTTTGGCAGCTCCACCACCATAACATCTTGCAAAACTACAGACGCGTGCGCCGGATCGCTGGTCACCAGACTGGCAAGCGTAACCCCGCCTTCGCGTCGCACAATATGCATGGAGCGCAGGTCAAGGCCCGCATCCTTTAATCGCATGGCCACGGCAGCCAGCGCCCCGGGCTTATCTTCCAGCCGCACTAACAACGCATCCTGGCTGACGGCTTTGAAACCGTGGTCGCGCAACGCACGCAGCGCTTCGTCGTATTTGTCCACCTTCAACACCACAAGCCCGCGATCCTCGACGCCCTCGATGTCGAATTCCTCGATGTTCACGCCGTGCTCCGCCAATGCGGAAGCGATGGCTGCAGCAGCGCCGATTTCGTTGCGCACCAGGACGGTGATCTGTTTCATGAATGTGCGTCAGGTTGAGTTGAAAGGGCTTGCGCAAAATCGGCGGCGAACTCATCAATCACCGTCTCCGTGACATGCGGCAGAGTAATGATATGACCCACACCTTTCTTCGGCGCGATGATCCATTTTTTCATCACCGACTCCGGGGGACGCGGAAACACGACGGTCAGGGAGTTCTCATGACGCCATGCGGTGACTCCGATGGCCTTGAGTTTTTTAATGGCATGGTCCGCGAGAAAAAGACTGCGATGAACCAACTGCGCAATGCCATCACGACCGAGGGAACGCAGCCGATACCATAGAAAAAGCGGTGCGATGGCGCTGCGTGACCCGGCGATGGTGGTATCCAGCGCGCCGATGTATTCAATGCTGCGCGCGATGCGATCTACATTCTTCTTTCGGGCCATGACGACGCCGCAAGGCAGGGGCGAGCCGAGCAACTTGTGCCCGCTGATGGAGATGCTATCCGCGCCGTCCGCGAAATCCCAAGGCTGCGGTTTCTCCACAAACGGCAGGATCATTCCGCTCAAGGCAGCATCCGCGTGGATGTAACCATCCGGGATCGCGAGATCGTCCATGATATTGCGAATTTTTGTGATGTCGTCCACCGCCCCTTTCATCGTCGTGCCGATGTTTGCGAAGATGATCGGCGGCACATCGCGATGAATGCGCAGCGTCTCGCGCAAGTCCGCGTAATCAATCTGCCCGTCGGGCTGGCTCTTTATCATGATGTTGCGCAGGTGCTGGAGGCGGAGAATTTTCGCCACGCTGTAATGCGTGTCCTCGGAGAAATAGCAGATACCCTCCGGGAACATCTCGCGGGCTACATAGAGTCCATACATGTTCCCCTCCGTGCCCCCGCTCGTCACATAGCCCCACCAGCCATCGGTGGGCGCGCGTGTCAGCCGGGCAAATTCTTCCACGACTTCGCGTTCAAGATCATGCGTGTTCAGGCGGTAATTGGAACCGGTGAATGGATCGCCCACATTGTTCGCCGCGAACTGAAGAAAGCGAAAAACTTCCGAGTAGTCGAAAGCCTGATTGCAGGGGTAGCCGATGTTGCGTGCCGCTTGAGCTGACAATTCCGTGAACAGCACATCGAGTCGCGCGCGGTCTTTTTGAGAGAGCGATGGAACGGGATCAGTCACGGGGAGGGATTTGATGCTTAACGATACACGTCTCCGCGATGCCGCACGCGATAGATTTTCAACACGCGGATGGCATCCACGATTTCATAGAGGACACGATATTCACCGACACGGACACGCCAGTCGTTTGCGCCTCCCTTGAGCTTCTTTGCTCCAGACGGTCTTGGATTTTTCCCGAGACCATGAATGGCTGCCACCACGCGGGAGTGAACTTCATGCGAGAGACGACGCATGTCCTTCTCCGCGGCGCGCTCAATTGAAATTTCAAACACGGGCGCGACGTTTTTCGGCGAGATATTCTGCAAATGGGCGGAAAGTCAGTTTCCCCTGCCTTACTTTTTTTAGGGCGCGGACGTCATCCAAGTCTTCGAGACGCTCCAGCAATTCACAATACTTCTTGATAGGAAGAATGACCGAAACCGGTTTTCCCCGGCGGGTGATCATTTCCGGCTCTGCGCTCAAGGTCTTCATAAAGCAAAGTAGTTCATGTCTGCCGCGTGGCAAGATGGTTCAATAACAGTTCCTGAACATGCATCACAACGGTATCGGTGCGTCTTCTCCGATGATCTGCACTTCTGTCTCCAACGCGATGCCGCGCTCCTGAAGTGCGGCTTGTTTGATGTCGGCGATGAGATCGAGCACATCGCGCGCCTTGGCTCCGCCGGTGTTGATGATGAAATTGCCGTGGACTTCGGAAACCTTGGCCGGGCCGTGCGATTTCCCTTTGTATCCCAGTTGATCCACCAGCATTCCAGCGGACGACTGATTGGGATTCTTGAATACGCATCCGGCGCTGGCGCCAACGGGCTGGCTCTCGCGACGGTGCGCATGAGAGCTTTGCATCTTGGCGTCGATCTCACTGATCTCGCAACGCGTGCCTTGCAGCACGGCAGAGACTGCGTAGTGATGATCGAACTCCGGCACGCTCCGGTAGAAATGCTTGATATCATCGCGCCATTTCTGCTCCACGTCGCCGTTGCCATTGATGAATCGCACACTGACCACTTGATCAAAGGTCTGCGTGCCCATCGCTCCGGCGTTCATGCGCAGACTGCCACCGAGACTTCCGGGAATGCCTTCCATCCATTCAAAGCCCCCCACCCCGGCGTTGCGCGCGGTGCTGGCGATTTTCTTGTATCGCGCACCGGCCCCGGCAGTGATGAACTCACCGTCCACCGTGACTTCATCAAACTCGCCCTGGACCGGATGTATCACCGCGCCGCGAATCCCGCCGTCGCGCACCAGCAGATTGGATCCGCGCCCAATGACCCGGATGGGGATGCTCGCGCCGCAGAGAAATTTCACGACTGCCTGTAGCGCATTCACGCTGCGAGGCTCGATCCAATATTGCGCCGGGCCGCCGATGCGAATGGTCGTGTGATTGGCCATTGGCTCGTAGAGTTTCAAGATGCCGCCATCCGGCTTGATGATGCGAAGCAGCTCCTCCGCGACCGCGAGATCGCGAGCGAGACAACGCCCAACTTCATGCACGTTGCCCGCGCCGAGCGTGATGAGAAGATCGCCGGGGCGCAACTT
>JAYVZW010000535.1:0-8648 GCA_043783015.1 Verrucomicrobiota bacterium | reverse complement strand
ACAACTGGACGCCGGTGATTTCCAGCACCACCACCGATTACCGGCTCGTGTGGGCAGGCACACTCTTTAAATTGGCGAACCCCGGAGACACCGGCGTCGGGGTCATGGTGGACTTCGACGGTGCCTCCCTCACCACTCCCTATAATTTTCCGTCCGATTTCACCATGGCCGGAAGATGACGGCTCCCCAACTTCTCAACATCCCATGTCAACCACCACCACGACAGAAAAACCCGGCAAGGAAGAACCCAAAGTCCAGGTCGCTTTTGCCAACCTTAATCAGACGATAGACCAGGCGGTTCTCTCCCTGGAGGGCATCGCCCTGCAACATGCCCTGATTCCCGTCACGTTGTTGCGGGAAAGCTGCTCACCGGAAGCGGAAAAACTGGTGCGGAAACTGGGTCGCCTCCCCCAATCCGCAGAGCCTTGGCTGCCCGTCACGGCCGTCGGCCCGGTCTTGGTCATGGCTCATCACAATCCCAAGGCCGTGGACCTCTGGGGCGTGCCACTGCCGTTCACCATCCGCGTGGTCATCTCGACGCAGCAATACATGCGCACCCGGCAGGATTTGGTTCAGCGCTTCACCTTGGAGCCTATTCCTGGAAAAAATAACTTGGAGCACTTGCAATGCCCCTCTTTCAAAGAAATAGGCATGCAGGAGACGTTCGAGTGGCTCTTGCAATATTTCCCCTATGACCAAGCCGATCTCACCCGCCTGAACGGATTTTACGAATCCGTCAAGGAGAAGAAGGAGAAGCTCAGCATCACCGACTTCAACGCCGTCCAGCGCAACCTCGGCGTTGGCCTGGCCGCCATGTGCGGCGGGAGCAAGACCTTTGCCTACAACGCCGCAGAAGCCCCACGGCAGCAGGCCTTCCCTTTTCACTTGCTGGAGAGGCACAATGTTTATCCCCTCTTCGTGGGCAAGAACACGGTCTATCTGCTGAGCGACACGCCGGACAACTACGCATTCGAAGATGAATGGCTCTCGCTGGGCAACCGCCAGGTGAAAATGATCGCCGTCCTTGCGGACGCCTCGGCCGTCCGGGAAACCATCGCCCGCGCCAGCGCCAGTCTCGACCCGGAATCAGTCGGAAAAATTGAAGCCCAGCTTAGCAGTTCGGATGATGATAACCTCGTGGACATCAGTCCCGAGGACATGGGCCGCATCAATCCCCAGAACATGCACCATTCGCCGGAGGAAATCATCCACTGGGCCTTGTTCACCGCCATCCGTTGCCGCGCGAGCGATCTGCACATTGAGAAATATTACAACCTCACCCGCTTCCGCGCCCGCATCGACGGCACCATGCAGGTGATCCTCACGGCGTCGGAGGATTTGCTGACCCGCTTCGTCGCCCTCGTGAAAAACTGGTCCAACATGGGCCAGAGCCGTCAGGAATGTCAGGATGGCCGCTTTGCCATCCGCATCGGTGCCCGCCGTCTCGATGTGCGCGTCGCCGCCGTGCCCACGCGCCGCGAGTTCCAGAAGATCATCATGCGCTTCCTCGACAAACGGGACGGCGTGCGACGCTTGAGCGACTTCAACCTCAGCACCCGGCAGCTCGACATCCTTGGCCGCACCATGCAGCGCGATCAGGGACTCGTCCTCGTCACCGGCCCCACCGGCTCCGGAAAGACCACCACGCTCTATGCCCTGCTCAACAGCGTGAACGATGTCTCCGTGAACATCCAGACGATCGAAGATCCCATCGAATACGAAGTCGAGGGGATAAACCAGACCCAGACCAATCCCGTTTACAATCTCGACTTCGCCAACGGCCTCCGCTCCCTGCTTCGCGCCGACCCGGACATCATCCTCATCGGTGAGTCCCGCGATGCCGAAACCGCGAACGCCGCCGTCAATGCCTCGCTCACAGGCCACCTTGTTCTCACCACCTTGCACGCGAATGATTCCATCCGTGCTGTGTCGCGACTGCTCAGCATGGGGGTGGAAAAATATCTCGTGGCCGACTCCCTCGCCCTCAGCCAGGCCCAGCGACTGGTGCGGCGACTGTGCAACTATTGCAAACGCCCCTCTCCCGCCACGCCCGTCGTGCAGGCCATGATGGCCCGGAATGGTTATACCAAAGAACAGGTGAACCAGAACATTTATGAAAAAATCGGCTGCGATGAATGTCATGATACCGGCTACTCCGGGCGTGTGGCGTTGATGGAGCTATGCGAGATCAACGATGAAATGCGCGACCACATCGAGCAGGGATCACCCCAGAGCCAAATGCGCGCCGCTGCCATGAAGACCGGCTTCCGCACACTTTACCAGGAAGGTCTCGGCCAGGTTCTCGCCGGCACCACCACCATGGATGAAATTCAATGTCTCGCTTACACCTCTGTCTGATTCACCTAACCACCACATTACCATTACCTTTATGAGCAAATCATCGAAAAACTCCTATCTCAACTCCTCCGGCATCATGGCCACCAACGGCACCATCATGGTCGTGGATGATGAGCCGGTCGTGCGCGCCATGACCAGCGCCGTCCTCACCGCCATGGGTTGGAACATCCTCAATGCCAGTTCTGGAGAAGAAGCCGTTGCCAAACTGCAAAACAGCAAGGAAAGCAGCTACAAGGTGGACCTGGTCATTCTCGACCTCATCCTGCCCTGCGGCATGAGCGGCCTGGAAGTCGTGCGCGCGCTGCGTGAAATCCAGCCTGATCTGCGCATCCTCGCGTGCAGCGGTTTCTTTGGCGATCAAGGCAGCGATCAATGCATGGCCATGGGCTTCAATGGTGCCCTTGCCAAACCCTTCACCGCTGAGGACCTCTCCCAGGCAGTCTATCGCTGCACGCATGAGACTGAGGCCCCGATGGCAACTTCCGCAGCCTGAATGAGACCCGCCTTCGGGGATAAACCGCAGTCATGAAATCACTTCTCACGAGCCGGCTCATGTTCTTTGCCGCCGTGACCGCGCTACTTGCGGTTTTGGCGGTCGGAGCCGCCTTCATCTGGCATGAAACAAATTCGTGCCGTGAAGCCCAGCGATCCTTCCTCCTGAGCAACGCGTTTGCGGGGGCGGTGGAACTGCGCCATGGTCTGGAGGAACAGCATCTGGAGGATCTGCCCGTGCAGATTTCCACGGAAACTCAGAGCAGGCTGAGGCAGCGCTTTGCCGATCTCGGCGGTGAGGATGCCCTCGTCTCACTGGGTCTGGTCGCGGAGATCATGCGCTTTGTGCCCGAGGAAAACGGCCCCCGCGGGAGGATGCTGCGGGCCGGCTTTTTCACCACCAGCAATTCCTTGCCCTCCAATTACATGCCGACCGCAGGCGCGGGCCAGTCCCCCTCGCTCTCTCTTGTCTGGGCCGGCGCGCCCATCGCCGTGTCTGCGAAATTCGAGGAAAACGGCAAGGCCAAAACCAGCCTCAAGGAATGGGTCGCCGCTGCCGTGCCGGTGTCATTGGGCAATGGAAAAATGGTGGGGGTCATGCACGTGCAACAGCCCCTCTTTGGCTACCAGCATCTGCTGGCCGGCCAGAAGCTCACGTCCCTGCTCACCGCGGCAGGCCTCTTCGGGCTGATGCCCGGACTGCTCATTTTTCTCTTCATCGGGAACAGCATCGCCCGCCGCGCGCGCCATCTGAACGACGGTCTGGTCGCACAAAAACAGGGCCGCTGGAAGCATCGCATCCCGGCCTCCGGCCTTGATGAAATCGGCCGCGCCATGAAAACCTTTAACCAGACCATGGAGCATCTGGAGAAAGACGAGGCCAAGAAAAAGGAAGTTATCGAAGAAAATCTCAACGCGCGCCGACTGGCAGAGTCCGGCATGGAGACGAAGGCCAACTTTCTGGCGAACATGAGCCATGAAATCCGCACGCCCATGAACGGCATCATCGGCACCACATCCCTGCTGCTGGACACAAATCTTAGCTCCGAGCAGTTGGAATTTGTCCGCATGATCCGATCCAGCGGCGATTCATTGCTGCATCTCATCAACGACATCCTTGATTTCTCCAAGCTCGAATCCGCCAAGATGCAACTGGAGGAGATGCCGGTGAACCTTGAAGAAGTCTTCCAGGAAACCATGGGCATCTTCGCCTTCAAGGCTGCGGAAAAAGGCATCGAGCTCAACCAGCACGTAAGCGAGGCCATGCCCCGGCACATCATTGGCGACTTCCACCGTCTCAAACAAGTCCTGGTGAACCTGATGAGCAACGCCATCAAGTTCACGGAAAAGGGCGAGATTTTCATGATGGCCCAGCCGGTGCTCAGAAAGCATCCCGTCAACGGCGATATCCCCTGCCTCCACATTTCCGTGCGCGACACCGGCATCGGCATTCCTGCCTCGAAAATCCAGAACTTGTTCCACGCTTTCACCCAAGCCGACACCAGCACCACACGCAAATACGGCGGCACCGGCCTCGGCCTGGCCATCAGCCGCAAACTCTGCCAGCTCATGGGCGGAGAAATCAGCGTGGCCAGCGAACCGGGCGCAGGCGCAAATTTCTTCTTTGAAATTCCACTTCAGGCCGCGCCGGAAATCGACGGGTTCCTTGCTGAGGAACAGACCCTGCTCACGGCCCTGCGCGACCGCCATGTCCGCATCATCTCCACGCACCCCACCACGGCAGGCGTCGTCAGGCATTATTGTGAACTCTGGGGCATGAGCGCCGACACCCCGATCATGGAAACCGGCACGGATCCGGAAACACTTCTGGAGGGGGACTTCCAACTGGTCGTGCTGGACACCTCGCCCCAGGAACTACCCGCCGCCATCAGCGTCGCCAACGCCGTGCGGTCACGGCATAAAGCCATGGTTTGCCTCGCACCGCTCGGTCACGAACAAATCAAACAGGCCATCATGACCAGCGCCGGACGTCACGCCGCTTTCGTGCCCAAACCGGCCAACCGCCGCGACCTCATGAAGGCGTTCGTAGCCGCCATGGAGGCCCGCCACGCCCAGCCTCTCACTGCTGCGCACCACGAAAAGACAGCTAACACCGCGCCTCGTCGCACCCTGGCCGACGATTACCCCGCGCGAATCCTGCTGGTGGAAGACCAGCCCATGAACCAGAAACTCGGGCGCATGATGCTCGCCAAGCTGGGCTACGGTGAAGTTGATCTGGCTGAAGACGGAAAGGAGGCGGTGGATAAAGTTCTCGCTGGTAACTACGACATCGTCTTCATGGATCTCCATATGCCCGTCATGGGCGGCGAGGAGGCCACCATGGAAATCCGCGGCAACTTCAACCTGCAACACCAGCCCTTTATCATTGCCCTCACCGGACATAGTCTCAGCGGCGTTAAAGAAGGCTGCCGTGAAGCAGGCATGAACGATTTCCTCACCAAGCCCGTGAGCGTCGATGATATCAAGGGTGCCATCATTCGCCAACTCGGGGCTGCGCTCGCAGTCAAAGACTGACGACGAAACCGTCTATTGAACCTGGTGATTTCTCTCTTGCCGGTCATGTCCCTGCAAGGGGCCGTGCGCTGCGCATGCTTGCAATGAGCATCACGTCTGATAAGTCCCGCTCGTCATGACTCCCCGGAAGGATTTTACTGCAACGCAACCATGGCCTCAAGCCCGTCCCTGGGTCATGGGAATGTTGCTTTTCGCGCTGGCCCTGGCAGCCTTTCTGCCCGCTACGCGCTGCGGCTTCATCTGGGACGACGACGATCATTTAACGGCCAACCCGGTCATTGTCGGCCCGCTGGGATTGAAAGAAATATGGACGACCACTCACGCGCGGATTTGCCCCTTGGTGCAGACGACTTGGTGGCTGGAACATCAGCTCTGGAGTCTCAATCCGATGCCTTATCATCTGGTCAACATCCTGATGCACGCCGCCGCAGCGCTGGCGCTCTGGCGCGTGCTCCTGCAAATGAGGGTGCCGGGCGCGTGGCTGGGCGCAGCCATCTGGATGCTGCATCCCGTGCAGGTGGAGTCCGCCGCCTGGATCACGGAGATGAAGAACACGCAGTGCGCCTTGTTCTTTCTGCTCTCGATCCTCTTCTATTGTAAATCCAGACCGTCGCCGGCAGACGCGGAACGGAAACCTCGCGCAGCTTATCATTACATCCTGACATTGCTCTTCGGCGCGATGGCCATCGCCAGCAAGTCCTCGGCGATGGTGCTTCCTCTGGTGCTGGTGCTGTGCGGGTGGTGGGTGGACGGGCGTTGGCGCTGGTGGCGCACGCTTTGGCAAATGACACCGCTGTTTTTACTCTCCGCCTTGTCGGGACTGATGGCGGTCTGGTCGCGCAATGTGGAGGGATCGGGCGAAGATCAACAATGGGCGCTGGACTGGCTCTTGCGTCTGCCCGTGGCGGGCAAGGCGCTGTGGTTTTATCTGGGCAAGCTCATCTGGCCGCACCCGCTGGTAATGATTTATCCGCGATGGGAACTTAATCCGGGAGACGCGTTGCTGTGGTTGCCTCTGAGTGCGGCAATTCTGTTGACCGTGCTGCTCTGGCATAACCGGAACAGCCAGCGCGGCCGGGCATTATTCTTCACCTGGACTTATTTTGTGATCGCGCTGCTTCCAGTGCTGGGACTGCTGACGCACGGCTTTCTCAAGTTTTCATATGTGGCCGACCACTTTCAGTATTTCGCGAGCATCGGGCCGCTGGCACTGGCTGGCGCAGTCATCAGCATCGGCTTGAATGCTCTGCCAAAACAAAGTCGCTGGCTCCAACCGATGCTTGGTTCCTCATTGCTGCTGGTTCTCGGGATGCTGACCTGGCGGCAGTGCACCATCTATCAAAATGAAGGAACGCTCTGGACCGATGTGCTGAAAAACAATCCCCAGTGTTGGGTTGGACACAACAATCTGGGCGTTTATAAAATGACCGTTGAAAAGCACTTTGATGAAGCGAGGTCACACTATCTGAGAGCGATTGAGATCAAGCCTGATTGTGATCGTGCCTACGTCAATCTGGGCATTTTACTACGCGAGAACGGACAGACCAGCGAAGCCATCGCCCATTTCAAGAAGGCGCTCGAAATCAATCCGCGTTTCGCGCCAGCCCATGTGAATTTGGGAATCTGTTATGAGCAAACCAAGCGCATCGACGAGGCGCTCATCCATTATCAAAAAGCCGTCGAAGCCAGTCCCGAAAATGAGTTTGCCCGACGTAAACTCACAACCCTGAAGACCCGTTGAAGCTTCATCAAGGGGCGAGCAACTCGAGGTTGGTCATACGGCGAGAGTTCGCCCACCCGATTTAGCGCAACAATCACAAACTGACCTTGGGGCATCTCCGTAAGCTCGCGAGGGACTTCAATGTAAGCGCGAACTTGCTCTTGAGATAATATTCGGATAGGCTCATGCCATGCCGACTTGGGCTGAAATCTGCGCCGATCCCGTTCTGAATGATCTTCCCTACAAGATCGAAACCAATCGCTATGGTAAAATCATGATGAGTCCGGCATCTTTCTGGCACGGCGGTTTCGAGATCGAAATCGGGCATCTTCTCAAGAACCTCATGACTGGCGGGCGTGCCGTGGCCGAGTGCGCGATCGAAACGAATGATGGCATCCGCGTAGCTGATGTCGCGTGGATTTCACGCGGGCGCTACGAACCGCATCGCAAGGCGGTGAACCTGCCCATCGCGCCTGAAATTTGCGTGGAAATCATCTCGGGATCGAACACACGCGAGGAAATGTTGGGCAAGATGCAACTCTACTTTGGAGCAGGTGCGCAAGAAGTTTGGTTGTGCAATGAAGACGGTGACATGGAATTTTTCGCTGCAGAATCCACCGAGCCCATCAATCTGTCCCAACTGTGCCCGGCGTTTCCGGTGAAGGTGGAAATGGATTGAGCCTCGCTACCTCAGCGCCAGCTTCCGCATCTGCAGAAACCATTCCACAAATTTTGGGATACCCATGTCAATGTGAGTGGTGGGCTGGAAGTTGAGAAGCTTCGTGGCTTTGCTGACATCCGCGCTGGTCAGGGGCACGTCGCCGGGTTGCTCGGGCATTTCATTGATCTGCGCTTTTTTGCCGAGTGCTCTTTCGATGGACGCAATCATCTCGTTCAACGTGACGGTTTGTGATCCGCCGAGATTGAAAATGTCACACTTCGGCGTGTCTTCCCGGGCGGTGTAGTCGAGCGCGCCAATGATGCCGTCCACGATGTCGCAGACGTAAGTGTAGTCGCGCGCGGTGTTGCCCTTGCCGTAGCGGTCAATGGGTTGCCCATCGAGGATGAGCTTGGTGAATTTTGAAATGGCGAGGTCGGGCCTCTGGCGCGGGCCATAGACGGTGAAGAATCTCAGGCAGACGGTGTGAATGCCATTGAGCGCTGAATAGTTCGAGCACATCTGCTCGCCAGCCATCTTCGTCATGGCATAGGGGCTGATAGTCTGGAGAATGGGGTCGGTTTCGGCGAACGGAACTTTTTTGTTCACGCCGTAAACTGATGAACTGCTGGCAAAGACGAAGCGCTTCACACCATTACGTTTGCAGGCTTCGAGAAGATGGAAGGTGCCCTTGATGTTGGTGTCGATGTAGAGTTCCGGCTGCTCGATGCTCGGGCGCACACCGGCGCGCGCAGCAAGATGGATGACAGCGTCGAATCCTCCGTCGGCGAAAGCTTTCGCGGTGGTCGCGGCGTCACACAAATCACCTTCGACCACGCGGATGCGGTCGCGGACAAGGCGGATGTTCTCGCGTTTGATGGCGGG
>JAYVZW010000534.1:0-2879 GCA_043783015.1 Verrucomicrobiota bacterium | reverse complement strand
CGAAAGCAGCCATCTATCCCACAGGCACCGCGAACTTCCGCTACTGGACTGGCGCGGATGCATTGCGTCGGGCCAAGGAATACTGGAAGACGCATCTGCCCGATGGCGGTGCGTGGCATGATGGAGTGACATTGACCGTGCATCTCGACGCGGGCGAAGACCTTAATGCCTATTACGACCGCAAATCGCTTTCGTTCTTTCACGGCAATGTCAAAGGCAAAGCCATCTACACCGGCGAGAGCGCGGACATTGTCTGCCACGAGTTCGGCCATGCCGTGCTCGATTCGCTCCGGCCGGATCTCTGGGACGCTTCCCTCGATGAAGTGGCTGCGTTCCACGAATCATTTGCCGACATCTCCGCCATTCTCACCGCATTGCAGCTTCCATCCGTGCGCGCCGCCGTGCTCAAGGAAACAGGTGGTCACATCTGGCAGAACACCCTTCTCTCCCGGATAGCTGAGCAGTTCGGCAAGGCCATCCACGCGATCAATCCTCATTCAGCCCCGGCTGACTGCCTGCGCAATGCGGTGAACTCATTCTTCTATGCCGATCCGATGCACCTGCCGCCATCCGCACCGGATAGCAGCCTGTCATCGGAGCCGCACTCATTCTCCCGCGTTTTCACAGGCGGATTTTTTGAAGCCATGTCCGGGATGCTTAAAACGATTTCTGCCAAACCGAATGACGCCGATCTCCAGACACTGGCCCACGATGCCGGTGCGCTGCTCACCAAAGCCGTGCGCGCAGCTGCGTTGAGCGCCGCATTCTACAGCGAAATCGCCGCGCAGATCATCTGGGCGGACACCGCGCTCTTTGAAGGCAAATACGATGACGCGCTCCGCAGCGCCTTTGTGCGTCGCGGCCTGCTCTCATTGGAGGCCGCTCGCTCGCTCAAGGCCGAAGCCGCCCGCGCCGTGGTCGCCAAACCGACGCCCGGCGACGAAATGCCACGCGGTCGCGACATGATCATGCGTGCCAGCGCCTTCGGATTGACCGAGGGAGCCGTGGTCGTGCGCACCGCATCGTTCTCGCGTCGCGGACTCATCGCCCCCGCCGCTGCCGACACCGGATCCACGCCCGTGCCCGGAGTCGAACAGGCCACGCAGTCCTTCCTGGAAACCCTCTTCCGTCGCGGACGCGTGGATTTCAGTCAGATCAAACCGGGCGTCAGCTCCGTGGGCCATACCACGGTGCGCCGCAAGACGCATTACCTCGTCGAACACAACGGCCAGTTCCATCTGCACCGCCGCTGCTTCGATGACGGCTTCGAGGATTGGAACTAATACAATTTCATGTCCAAAAAAAAGGTCACAAAAAAGACCGTGAAAAAGCGTGCCCCATCCTGCGCGGAAGAACGGTTTGTGGACAATCTCATCATCCGGGGTGAAGCGGTAAAAAAGACGGGCGGCAAACAAAAGCTGCCGCCCGGAGCGACGCATTGGATCGTGGAGAACAAAGATGAAAAGACCAGCACGGTGAAGCGCGGGCGTTTTTCCCTGATCTAGCCGGACTGGAATCAATCATGTCCCTGCGCATTCACGACCTGCCGGAAGGCGACCGACCGCGCGAGCGATTATTCCAGCAAGGCGCGACCGCGTTAAGCAACGCGGAACTGCTGGCTCTTTTCATCAACACCGGCCTGAAGGGCGAGAATGCCATCCAGATCGGCGCCCGGCTGCTCAAGGATGCCAAAAGCCTTCGCGCCCTGTCCCGCCGCAGCGCGAAAGAACTCTCGGATGAACGCGGACTCGGTCCCGCCAAGGCCGCACACATTGCAGCCGCGTTTGAACTGGGACGCCGTGCCGCGCGTGAGGAAATGGTCGAGCAGAAGATGAACGAGCCGCTGCGCATCTATGAATTTCTCTGTAACGACATGGCCCGCATGAATCAGGAGGAACTGCACATCCTGATCTTGAACACCCGCATGATGCTCGTCCATGACCAGGTGCTCACTGTCGGCACGCTCAATGAGAGCATCGCCCATCCGCGCGACATTCTCCGTTGCGTCATACAGCACAACGCTCACGCCTTCATCCTCGCGCACAATCATCCCAGCGGGGATCCCTCGCCCAGCGAAGCGGACCGCCAGCTCACGCGCCGCATTCGCGAGATCGCTCTACTGATGAAGATTGATTTTGCGGATCACGTCATCATCGGCGCGCCCCGTGCCGGTGCGAAGCCGTATTTCAGTTTCCGGGAAGCGGGAATGATGTAGGGCGGTGAAGTTGAATGGTTGAAATGTTGAATGGTTGAGGCGAAAGCATTCGAAGAATTCCAACTGACATTCAGATGCTTCATCCCACTGCGATCATATCCCCGGACGCCGTCATTGATCCCAGCGCAGACATCGGCGCCTATGTGGTGATCGAGGGGCCAGTGCAGATTGGCGCAGGTTGCAAGGTCGCGCCGCACGCGCAGATCATCGGGGACACGGTGATCGGCGAAGGCACACAGATTGGGCGCGGCGCGGTGATTGGCGAGAATCCGCAAGACTTGGGATTTGATGTGGCTGTTTCCAGCGGCGTGCGGATCGGGAAGGGGAATGTAATCAGGGAGCACGTCACGATTCATCGCGGCAGCAAGCCCGGCGGCATGACGGAAATGGGTGATGGAAACTTCATCATGGTCGGCGCGCACCTGGGACATGACGTGCGGATGGGTGATAAAAATGTCATCGCCAACGGCGTGCTGCTCGCCGGACATGTGCAGATTGGCAGCAACACCTTTATCGGCGGCGGCGCGGTTTTTCATCAGTTTCTGCGCATCGGCGATTACTGTGTCGTTCAGGGCAATGGCTCCTTCAGCAAGGATATCCCTCACTACTGTGCGGCCCAGCGCATCAATCGCGTCACCGGCTTGAACGTCATCGGTCTGCGCCG
>JAYVZW010000533.1:0-2898 GCA_043783015.1 Verrucomicrobiota bacterium | reverse complement strand
CTTCACCAAGGAAAAGAACA
The DNA here is from genome assembly GCA_043783015.1 of Verrucomicrobiota bacterium. Taxonomy (GTDB): domain Bacteria; phylum Verrucomicrobiota; class Verrucomicrobiia; order Verrucomicrobiales; family Verrucomicrobiaceae; genus VFKE01. The sequence continues at coordinate 2,878 of JAYVZW010000533.1, read as the reverse complement.
TGGCCTGGGCGCAATATTTCGACGGCAAGGGCTGGCAGAATGAAATCTCCACCCGCTACGGTATCAACAGCATTCCCGCCATGTGGCTGGTGAACAAGAAGGGCATGGTCGTCAGCACCAGCGCCCGCAGCAAGCTGGAAGAAGCGGTCGAGAAATTGCTCGCGGAATAAAAAACGCCTTCCGTTCCTTTCAACGCGCAGCCGGGTTCAGACTTGGTTGCGCGTTTTTTGTGGCAGTGGAAATGTTGCCACTTCAGCGAGAAGCCTGCATCATTCCACGTTGTTCCTATCACACATATGAAAGTCACATTGTTATGGATTCTTTTCGCAGGGGCCGCGCTGTCCCAGCCGGACACCACGCCGCTCTGGTGGCCAGACAAGCAGGGGCCGACCTTCGACGGCATGGTGTCGGATGCGGATGCGGCGAAGCTGCCATTGCAATGGGATGAAGCCAGCCAAAAAGGCATCGCATGGAAAACTCCCCTTGAAGATGAAGGCCACTGCACGCCGGTCATCGGCGGGGATTTGATCTGGTTCACCGCCGCCACCAAGGACGGAAAAAAGATGTTCGTCTATGCCGTCAACCGGCACGACGGGAAGGTCATCCATCACAAGCTTCTCTTCGAAAACGCCGCGCCCGAGGAGCTCGGCAATCCGACGAATAATTACGCCGCGCCATCATGCGTCGTCGAGGCAGACGCGGTCTATGTCCACTTCGGCACTTATGGCACTGCGCGATTGAATCCGTTGACGGCGGAAGTCGTCTGGCAGCGGCGCGATATCAAATGCCGCCACTTTCGCGGGCCGGGATCGTCGCCATGCTTGTTTGAAAATCTCATCATCCTCACGTTCGATGGCATCGAAGATGATCAGTTCGTCACCGCACTCGACAAGACCACCGGCAAAGATGTCTGGCGCACGAAACGCTCCACCATTGACTACGGCGATCTCGACAGCAAGGGACGGCCCACGCGGGAAGGCGACATGCGGAAATCATTCTGCACACCGCTTGTCATGTCAGTCAATGGCGCGCCGCAATTGATCTCGCCCGCATCGCGCGCAGCCTTCGGAATTGATCCGCGCACAGGCCGGGAAATCTGGACGATCCATACCACCGGTTACAACGCCGCCATCCGACCGCTCATCAATGGCGACATCGTTTACAGCAACAGCGGTAGCCAACTAATCGCGTTCAAAATTGACGCCAGCACGAAAGGGGACGTGACCAGTAAATCGCTCTGGGTGCGCGAGAAACGCAACGCGAACTGGTGCAGCACCGTCCTGATCGGAGATTACATTTATCAGGCCGACTCCAATGGCGTGGCCCACTGTGTCGATCTCAAAGATGGCTCCAGCACTTGGAGTGAAAGACCCTTCAACAGTGCGGGAAAATTGTTCGCCTCGACCATCGCCACCAGAGAGCGCATCTTTTTCTTCAGCGAAACGGGAGATGCCACCGTGGTCGCGGCTGATCCGAAGAGATTCAATGTGCTCGCGCGCAACAATCTTGAGTCAGGCATGACCGCCTCGCCTGTTGAAGCCGATGGTGCCTTGTTCCTGCGAACCAAGACCCATCTATACAAAATTGTGAAGCAATGATCCATGGCTGATTAGTTTGCATTGCTGAGTCTCTGCGTAACTTTGAGCATTATGAAAACATCGCGCTGCTGGCTGTCGTTTGTATTCGTCGTCGCATCATCCATCACCGCTGCTGACTGGCCGCAATGGCGCGGGCCGCATCACAACGGCATCTCGGACGAGAAGGCATGGAAATCAAACTGGGGCGGGGGTGCGCTGAAAGTTTTGTGGAACGCCAGCATCGGCACCGGCTTCTCCTCGTTTTCGGTCGCCGACGGTCGCGTGTTCACTACCGGCCATGCGGAAAAGATGGATACGGTTTTCTGCTTCGATGCCGCAACGGGCAAGGTCATCTGGAAGCACAGTTATCCCGCCGAGCTGGGTGACAAATATTACGAAGGCGGCACCTCGGCCACGCCGGTCGTGGATGGTGACAAGGTTTTTCATTTGAGCAAGTGGGGCGATGTCTTCTGCTTCGATGCTGCCGCTGGCAAGGTTATCTGGTCGAAAAATGTGCAGAAGGAAACCGGCGCACACATTCCTGACTGGGGCTTCGCCGGGTCGCCGCTGGTGTATGGACAGATGCTGTTACTAAACGTTGGCGGCGCTGGTCTCACGCTCGACAAGACCAGCGGGAAAATTATCTGGCAGTCCACGACGGACGATTCGGGATACTCCACTCCGATCCTGATGAAACGCGGCTCGGAGGACATCGCGCTTTTCAGCTCGGGCAAATCATACGTCGCGGTTAATCCAAAGACTGGTGCCAGGATATGGGAGTTTGAGTGGACGACGCGCTATGGCGTGAATGCGGCGGACCCCATCTTCAGCGGCGATCTAGTCTTCATCTCCTCCAGCTACAACAAAGGCTGCGCGCTCATCAAGGCGGAGGGAGCCGCGCCCGTGGTCGTTTGGCAGAGCAAGGAACTCAAGAACCAGCTTGGTTCAAGCGTGTTGCTCGACGGCCATTTGTATGGCTTTGACGGCGACAACAAAGCATCGCGTTCCCCGCTAAAATGCATCGAGTTCGCCACCGGGGCGAAGAAATGGGAAGACACCACCATCGGCCCCGGCGCGTTGATGGTCGCGGACGGCAAGCTCATCGTGCTCACCAACAAAGGCGAACTGATCATCGCCAAGGCTTCGTCACAGAAGTTCGATGTCATCTCTCGCGCCCCAGTCCTCACCGGAACCTGCTGGACCGTTCCTGTGCTCGCCAATGGCCGCATCTATGCGCGCAACTCCAAGGGCGATGCCATCTGCCTCGACGTCCGCGCAAATTAGCAATTTAAAAAAGGTGT
>JAYVZW010000532.1:0-2902 GCA_043783015.1 Verrucomicrobiota bacterium | reverse complement strand
GGTGAAATTTCACCGGCTCGGCGCGCCCGCTGCCATCGATGTCAGCTTCCGCTCACGCAAGGTCAGCTATGTCTATGAAAGCATCGCCTTCATCCTCGTTGTTTTCGCAGGACTGCGCAGATGGCGACTGCCCCTGTCCGGCAAGGTCACGTGGATCGCGGTGGTGGGCCTGCTCGCCATCGTCTCCACGGGCATTCTCAGCGCGGCGAACGGTCGCGTGGCCAAAGCTGTCATTTTGGCGCTTGGGCTGGTGGCGGTCATCTGGTGCGGGCTCGCATTGCTTTCCATTTTCAACATTATCGGAAAAATGTTGAGTCGATCCAAATCAACCGCGCCCGTCACCAGCGGAGCGCGACCTCCCATGACTCCACCACCAACTCCAGTTGTCAAAACCAGGGAGACGGACACGACACCATCCGAACCTCTGGAGTTTCCCAAGTTCGACAGCAGCGATGATCAGCCGCCGACGAAGTAACATTAACGCAATCACGATGCGCGTTATGAAACTGACCCCTTCAGCATTCTTTCTTGCAGCACTCACGGTGTCTGCGGTGCTTTCTCTTCACGCCGCTGACCGGGAGCCGGAGCGCAAAGAACTCTGGGTGCCTGCGAAGAACCTGGATAAAATTCTCAAGGATCATCCCAACGCTGTGCTGCTCGACCGCGAGCAATACGAGGCTCTCATTCGTGATGCGGGAAAGGTGAGGCCGGATGAGACAAATCAGCCGCCGGTGAAATCGGTCATCGAGAGCGCGAAGATCCATCTGGACGTCACCAGAGGAGATCCCATGGTGAAAATCACCGCCAAGCTCTCCATCATGTTACTGGTGGATGGCTGGGCGGAGGCCGCATTGCTCCAGATTCCAGATTCAGTCCGAGTGCTGAAAGTGGACGGAAAAGAAATCGGCGCCTGGAGCAGCGGTGAATACAAGCTCGCCCTGCACGGCAAAGGACGGCACGAGGTGTCGCTTGAATTACAGTCGCCCGTCATGCGACAAAATGGAATTTGCCGCACGGAGATTCCTCTGCTTTGCCGCCCGTTCTCAGTGACCGTCACGCCACATGGGAATGTAAAACTCTCCGAACGCTGGCCAGTTCATGATGGAGTGGCCGAGCCGCCCCTGGCCTCGGAAATCCCCCACGGCAATAAAGCAACACTGACATGGGAGGAGGTGGCACCCGCTGGCTCGCTGCCGCAGTCCGTCCTTCGGCAAAATGTGAGCAGCATCACGCGTGTGGACGGCTGGCAGGCGCTGACAGATGTCAGGATGGATGTGGCATCCACCAGCGGCCCGCTCCCGGATGTGTTTCGCTTTGATTTGCCGGATGAAAATACACATGTGATCTCGGTGAGTAATGGCAACGTCGCGTCTAATGCCAGCGTCGCATCGTGGACGCAAAACGGCACCGAGTTGGAAATTACCCGCAGCGCAGGACTTGCGACTTCACGCACGTTCATGGTTCATCTGACACGGCCTGCGCCTGATGGCGCGAAGACCGATTCGCTCATCGTGGATGTGCCGCGACTCATTGGCGCGGGGCGCATCACCGCTGATGTGGTTCTGGGTGTGGGCGCAAATTTGGAAATGAAAGGCTGGCAAATTCCCGCCGCGTCCGCTGATAACGCATTTCAAGTCGAAGCCGTGAAATCCGGGACCATCAATGGCTCCGTGCGCTACGAGGTCGCACCCGAAAAAATCATCGCCGTGATCCGCCGCACGGGCGATCATTTCTCAGCGGACGTGGATGCGCTTATCGCGCTGTCCACGCATGAGATGACTATTGATCGCACCCTCGCGTTTCGTGGTGAGGAAGGGCGCGTGAACCGGACGCAACTCACGCTTCCAGTGAACGAGCAGTTTATCGCGCTCACAGCAGCGGGCGGCGAAGCCATCGAGTGGAAGCGAATTGAAAGCAGCGCTCCCATTATCGAAATCACCTGGCCGAATGGATTGCAGAAAGGCGCGAGTTCCACGCTCTTGTTAAAGACACGTCAGGACATCAGCGCGAAGGCCAACAGCGGACAGGGCGGGGAGAAGCTTGCCGTTGAAAATGTGCGCTTGGGCGAGGCCACGCGGGTCGCGGGCTATGTCGCACTGAACTTCGATGAGTCATGGAAGGTTGCCACGCAGGACACCACCGGCATGGAGTCGCGCGATGCCCGCACCACGCCCGTGACCGGCAAGATGGCCTGGTTCACCTTGCGCGATTACAAACTCGCTTTTGAAATCGCCCGCAACGAACCCGTGCTGGACGCCATCGTCATCGCCCATGCACTGCCGCGCGCACAGCAGGTGGAGATCGAGGGCCAGTTCACGCTTGAAGTAACCCGCGCGCCTCTGCGTAAATTTGATGTCCAGCTTCCGCCGTCCATCGCGGGATTGTTGCATGTGGATTCCCCGCTGGTCGGCGAGAAATCGCACGACGCCGCCACCGGCCTCTGGCATTTCACCTTGCGCAAGGAATTACTTGGCCGTGCGAACATCCGCTTCCATCTCAGTCTTCCGGTGGAAACGGGATCGGCGACCGCTGACGCGGAACTCGGAACGCTGACTTCCGTTCTCCCGCAGTTCGCGCTGCCCGGCGCACGACACTTCAACGGACAATGGGTCATCGAGGCCAATACCGACACCGAACTCACTTACGCGACGAAGGGCGTGCAATCCGTCGATGCCTTGCGCGCCTCAGCAGTGGAAGGCTATCAGCCGCGTCACCGGATTCTCGCCGCGTTCAGCTACACCGCCGCCGCGCATGAAATTAAAATCACCGCCACGCGCCACGAACCCAGCGCGCTCATCAGCGCCGTCGTGGAGCAAATGAACCTCACCAGCGTGCTCAGCGCCGACGGCAGCAGCCGTCATCAGGCCGCCCTGATGGTGAAACACAACGGCCAGCAGTTCTT